>NZ_JAWIRT010000020.1:0-44553 GCF_036320045.1 Stenotrophomonas sp. SMYL20
CGCCACAAGGGCTATCAATGCACGGATGCACAGTGGAGAGACGGCAATGAACATGCAGGTGCGGCAAGCGTGGTGGCGCGACCTTTCAGTACCGGCCCTCGTTGCCGGCTTCATTACTGTGCTGGTCGGCTTCGCCAGTTCGGCCGTCATCGTGTTCCAGGCTGCACAAGCCGTCGGTGCCAACCAGGCACAGATCGCCTCATGGATGTGGGCACTGGGACTGGGCATGGGTGTCACCTGCATCGGGCTGTCGCTGCGCTATCGCGTGCCGGTGGTGACCGCGTGGTCAACCCCGGGCGCGGCGATGCTGGTGGTCGGTGCAGGCGGTGCCTCGCTCGCTGAAGCCACCGGTGCATTCCTGCTCGCTGCGGTGCTTGGCATGCTGGCAGGCTTCTCCGGCATCTTCGCCCGGTTGATGCAGCGGGTGCCGATGGCGCTGGCCGCCGGCATGCTGGCCGGGGTGCTGCTGCGCTTCGGCCTGGACGTGTTCGTGGCCATGAACACCCAACTGGTACTGGCGCTGGCCATGTTCGCCACCTGGCTGGGCGGACGCCGCCTGTTCCCGCGCTATGCGGTCATCGCCACCCTGCTGGTCGGCATCGCGGTGGCGGCCAGCCGTGGCCTGCTGCACGCACAGCAGGTGCAGCTGCAACTGGCGGTACCGCAATGGGTGACCCCATCCCTGTCCTGGACTGCAGTGGCTGGCATCGCCCTGCCCCTGTTCGTGGTCACCATGGCCTCGCAGAACATTCCGGGCGTGGCGGTGATGCGCGCATCCGGCTACGACGCCCCGGTGTCGCCACTGATCGGCTGGATCGGTGTGGTCAATACGCTGCTGGCACCGTTCGGTGCATACGCACTGAACCTGGCGGCAATCACCGCAGCGATCTGCATGGGCCGGGATGCGCATGAGGACCCGGCACGACGCTATACCGCCGCGATGGCGGCCGGCGCCTTCTACATTGTCGTCGGGCTGTTCGGCGCCACCGTGGCCGCACTGTTCGCGGCGTTCCCGAAAGAGCTGGTGGCCTGCGTGGCCGGTATCGCGCTGTTCGGCACCATCGCCAACAGCCTGGCCAGTGCGCTGGCAGTAGAGCGGGACCGCGAGGCGGCACTGGTCACCTTCCTGGTGACCGCCTCGGGCGTCTCGCTGGCCGGCATCGGCTCGGCGTTCTGGGGCCTGGTGGCCGGTGCGCTGTGCCTGGTAGTACTGCGGCCCCGCCAGGGACGCTGACCTGCCCTATCCCGCCAATGCGGCGCCGACGGTGCTCAGCACCACCGCGATGACGATGGCGATCAGTGTGGCGACCGCGCTGGTGCCGCCGCGCGCGGTCAGCTCGCTGCGCAGCCGTGCGTCATCGCCGCCGGTGACGGCACGGGCCTGGGCGATCAGGCGCTGGCAGTGTGCCAGGTACCAGCTGTTGCCAAAGATGCCGGTGGTGATGCTGAGCGCGAAGGTGATGACCAGTGACAGGCCATCCGGCACATCCAGCAAGGTCTCCACCACACTGATCAGCAGCAGCAGGCCAGCCCACATCGCCGCCAGGCGGTACATCTTGCGGTACATCATCCAGATCAGGCCGAGCAGGAATGCCGGCCAGTGCCAGGTGCCACTGCCCGTGGCGATGCCGCCCTGATCCAGCCGCCAGCGCTGGCGATAGATCGGGAAGTTGCCACCGACCACGCTGGCGTACAAGGCCATCTCGCCCTCCAGCCCGGCAGCCGCAGCCACATCCGGTGCAGCGACCGGCGCACGATAGGGGTCGGACGGATCGCCGACGCTCGGCGCAATGCCCTCAGCCGCAGGCGCTGCGTCGATATCCAGGACCGGAGCCACCTCGACCTGCGTTGAGGCCTGATCCAGCTCCGCCAACGGCCGCCACGAGGGCATGCCCTCGCACCAGAGCAGCGTTCGCGCCGTGACCGTCCCTTCCCGCTGCAGCTGGCGAAGATCGGCCAGATCCACCGGCCCACTGCTCTGCCTGCCATTGGCGTACCACCATTGTGCTTCCTGCATGTTTTCCGTCCTTGCTACTGCATCGACAAACTGAAACCGCTGCCAGCGCCTACAGCGCGGTACTGGCCAGGGTCTGCACCAGTTGATGGCGCTCACCCGGCGCAAGCGTAATCTGCTCCGGGCCTGCGTTGGCCACTTCCAGGCAAACGTAATCGTGCCAGCCATCGCCGACATCGGCCATTTTCGCTGCCGCCTCCGCACCGGGATTCCAGGCCACCAGCGTCTGGCTGCCTTCGCTGCGGATCTCGATCCGCCGCTGCAGTACGGGATCACGCAGCACGTAATGGCCGCCGGCACCGGTATAGATGCGATCGCTGCGACCGGGGTCACGCGGATCGCGCAATGACCACGGTCCCCGTTGCAGGCGCAGCTGCGCATAGTCCTCGTACTTGTCCAGGTACTGCAGGCCGTCAAGGCCCTCGACCTCGACCTGGTTGGCATCGCCCACCCGGAAATAGCTGTGCAGGGCCTGGGTGAAGGTCACCGGCGAGGTTCCGGTGTTTTCGGTGACGAGCTGCTGACGCAGCTGGCGGCCGATGCGCAACTGCATCTGCAGGCGCAGGCCGGGATCGGCGCAGGGTGCAGGTGCCAACTGCAGCTCGACCTCACCGTCATCGCTCTGGCTGGCCTGCAGAAGCTCCCAACGCGCGGTGCGCACCAGGCCATGCGCGGGCACATCATTGTTCTGGCCCTGGCGGCCGAACCACGGCCAGCACACCGGGACGCCACCGCGGATGGGCGTGGGCAGCTCGGCGCGCGTGGGCGAAAGCCACAGTACATCGGGCTGCCCATCGGGAATGAACGACAGCAGCTGTCCGCCGAACACGCTGATGACCGCCGTCGCGCTGGGGGTGCGCACGTGCCAGGCCTCCAGCCCGTGATACAGGCCGCTGCTGATGTCCGGATCCGACTGCATGCGATGACGCTCCTTGAAGACCGCGGCGATGATGTCGCGGTCAGCGTGCCTGGGGCAAGGCCTTCTGCGCAGCGGGTGCGATGGCGGCCGCCTCTTCCTGCAGCGCGCGCAGGATCCGTTGGCCGGCACGCCCATCGGCGTTGGCCCAGCCCAGGCGCTGCTGCTCGGACTGGATCGCGCGACGGGTGGCGGTACCGATCATGCCGTCGGCGGTACCGATGTCGTGGCCACGCGCCAGCAGCAGGGTCTGCAGCTGACGGCGTTCATCGCGGCCGATGCCGGGATCATCGGTCGGCCAAGCGGTGGCCAGCCCGTTGCCGCCACGCAGCTGGTCAGCCAGCGTGGCGATCGCCAGCGCATAGCTTTCGGCGGCGTTGTAGCTGTAGATCGCGTCGTAGTTGCGGAACACCAGCAACGCCGGGCCCTTGTTGCCGGCCGGCAGCAGCAGGGCGGCGCGCGCATCCGCCGGCAGGTTGGCCGGAGCCAGCGCACTGCCATCCAGCGCGGTCAGGCCCTGCGCACGCCAGTCGGCCAGGGCGCGACGCTGGGTACGTCCCGCTTGGCTGGCATTGAAGCCCGGCGGGATGCGGACTTCCATGCCCCACGGCTCGCCACTGCGCCAGCCGGCGCGCTTGAGGTAGTTGGCAGTGGAGGCCAGCGCATCGGGAATGCTGCCGACCAGATCGCGGCGGCCATCGCCATCACCGTCCACGGCGATGCGTGCGTAGGTGCTGGGCATGAACTGCGTATGCCCGAAGGCACCGGCCCAGGAACCGGTGAGGCCCTGTGCCTGCAGGTCGCCGCGATCGATCAGCTTGAGCAGTGCCAGCAATTCACCGCGGAAGAAGGGTTGGCGACGGCCGGCGCAGGACAGCGTGGCCAGTGACTGCAGCAGGGGGCGCTTGCCGAACACGCGGCCGTAGTCGCTCTCCACGCCCCAGACCGCGACGATGGTGGCCGGATCGACGCCGTACTGCACCGACACTCGATCGAGCAGGTCGCGATGCTGCTCCAGCATGGCGCGACCATCAGCCACGCGCTGGCGATCGACCAGCGCGGCCAGGTAGTCCCAGATCGGCGTGGTGAATTCCGGCTGCGCGTCGAGCAGGCCGAGCACACTGGGGTCCGGGGTGAGGCCGGCGGTGATTTCGTTGAAGCGCTCGGCGCTGATGCCCTGGCTGGCGGCCGTGGCCTGCAGGCCCGAAAGGCAGCGGCTGAAGGCCGGATCGACACTGGCATCCGGTGCTGCAGGCAGCGCGGGGGGCGAGGCGAGAGCGGCCGCCAGGCCGAGGGTGGTCAGAATGGGCATGGCGTCCTCCGTGTTGCCGTTGCACGGCCATCTTAGGGGTAGCGGTGCTGCAGAACCTGAAGGGGTACCGGCTGGCCGGCCGCCCTAGATGGCACGCAGCAGGCGCAGGCCGTAGGCGGGACTGTCGGCATTCCAGCGCTGCGTGGCCTGCAGGCCCGCCTGCTGCAGCAGCGCCTCGAAGCTGTCGTCGGTGTACTTGTGGCTGTACTCCACACGGATCGGTTCGTCGGCGGCGAAGTGGAAGGTGCGGCCGTCCAGATGCACATCCTGCGCCCAGCGGCTGACCAGATCGGTTTCGATGCGCAGCCGCGCGGTGCTGTAGCAGGCACGGTGGTGGAAGCCGTCGAGGTCGAAGTCGCTGCCGATCTCGCGATTGAGCCGGGCCAGCAGGTTGAGAGTGAACGCGGCGGTGACGCCCTGCGCGTCGTTGTAGGCCGCTTCGATCAGCGCCGGGTCCTTGTGCAGATCGATGCCGACCAGGGCCAGGCCGTCGCGGCCCATCGTCTGGCGCATCGCCCGCAGCAGTGCGACCGCGTCTTCGCCTTCAAAGTTGCCCAGCGTGGAACCGGGGAAGAACAGCAGCCGTCGCGCGGGTTCGCGCTCGGGCATGGGAACGGCGACGGGGCGGGTGAAGTCGGCACAGACCGGCAGCATCTCCACCTCCGGCAACGCCGGCGCCAGATGATCGATGCTGGACAGCAGCGCGGCCCGCGAGATTTCAATCGGCGTATAGGCCACCGGGTCGTGAAGTGCGGCCAGCAGCAGCGCGGTCTTGCGTCCGCTGCCGCTGCCCAGCTCCACCACGTGCAGACGCGGGCCAACGCTGCGGGCGATGTCCGGCAGCACACGCTTCAGCAGGGCCAGCTCGGTGCGCGTGGGGTAGTACTCGGGGGTCTGCGTGATCTGCTCGAACAGTCGCGAGCCACGCGCATCGTAGAAGTACTTGGACGGCAGCTGGCGCGGCGTACGTGAGAGTCCGGCCACTACGTCGGAGAGGATCTGCTGCCGCCCGGGGGTGAGATCGGTCAATGCCTGCAGCGCGTCATGCACGGTGCTCATGTGAGGTCCCTGGCCAGGCGCAGCCCGGAGAACTGCCAGCGCGCCGGCGGCATGAAGAAGTTGCGGTAGCTGGCACGCACATGGCCGCGGGGTGTCGCGCAGCTGCCGCCACGCAGCACCCACTGCCCGCACATGAACTTGCCGTTGTACTCACCGAGGTTGCCGGCGAAGGGACGGAAGCCCGGATAGGCGCCATACGCGCTGTGGGTCCACTCCCAGACATCGCCGAACAGCTGCCGTATTCCACTGCCCTGCGCTGCCTGCGGGTGCAGCCGGTCGTCGTCAGCGAAATGGCCGCGCAGCGGCTGCAACGCAGCGGCGGCTTCCCATTCGTACTCGCTGGGCAGGCGCGCGCCGGACCAGCGGGCGCAGGCATCGGCCTCGTAGTAGCTGAGGTGGCAGACCGGCGCGTGCGGATCCAGTTCGCGCCAACCGCCCAGGGTGTACTCGCGCTGCAGGGCGTCATCCCAGTACAGCGGGTGCTGCCAGCCCTCGGCTTCGCGCAGCGCCCAGCCTTCGCTGAGCCACCAGCGCGGTTCGCGGTAGCCGCCGGCGTCGATGAAGGCCCGGTACTCGGCATTGCTGACGGGACGCTCGGCCAATGCGTGCGCGGGGAGCAGCACGCGGTGCGCTGGCGATTCGTTGTCGTAGGCGAACGCAGCCTGCTGCGGCCATGCCGCGGCGCCGACGGTGACGATGCGCTCGGGTGATTCGATCCAGCCCTGCGCACTGGCAGCGCTGGTGGCAGGCTGCAGGTCCTCGCGGTAGGCGGGCTGCAATGGGTTGCACCAGAACGCATGCTTGATGTCGGTGAGCAGCAGTTCCTGGTGCTGCTGCTCGTGCTGCAGGCCCAGCTGCAGATGTTGCAGTGCCTGTTCATCGAGATCGCCCGCCGCCAACCGCGATTGCACCTGCGCATCGACCTGCTGGCGGTAGTCGCGCACCTGCTGCAGCGACGGGCGCGACAGCAACCCGCGCTGTGGCCGCGCATGCGCCGGGCCGATGCTCTTGTAGTAGCTGTTGAACAGGTAGTCCCAGGCCGGGTCATGCGCTGGCGCGGTGCCGAAGCCCGCCAGCACGAAGCGTTCGAAGAACCAGGTGGTGTGGGCCAGGTGCCATTTGCTCGGGCTGGCGTCAGCCATGCTCTGCAGCATGGCGTCCTCGGCGCTGAGCGGCGCGGCCAGCTGCAGGCTGCGCGTCCGTACATGGGCGAACTGGCGGGCGAGATCGTGCTGCGGGGCAGCGACGGCGGCGGGTACGCTGTCCATGTGGGCAGCATCGGCGCTGGACGGTGAGTGCGATGTCATGGTTCGGCGTCACTTCGTTCACATGGATGAGCCTGCCGCATTCAAGAAGCCACCACGAACGCCGCTAACGGCAATGCTGCGGCCGCGTCGTCACCGCGCTGGAATTCCTGCTTGCCCCTGCATCCGCTCCGCCAGCCTGCGCATTACCTGTTCGTGCTGCCTGCCGTGCTGGTTGCCGTGGTGGTGTGGACCGCATTGGATACCGCAGACGTGGCCAGCCCGGCGCAGCGCATCCTGCCCTGGCTGCTGGCCTGCCTCGGTGCCGGCCTGGCCCTGCTCTACCACCAGGTGCGCACGTTGTGCCTGCTGATGGTTGTGGCGGTGATGTTCGCGCTGCTGCACCAGGACGTCGCTGGCTACCTGCGCAATGGCCATGTCACCACGCTGACACCGCTGCGCTTCCACGCCATCTCGGCCTGGTTGCCGCTGTTGTCTGCCGGCCTTGCGTTGTGGCCGGAGCGCGGACGGCGGCGCCAGGACCTGCTGCTGCGCGGTATTGCCATCGGCACCGCGGTGATGATCTTCCTGCTGCTAGCCACACAGCAGCCGCGCGGCATGCACGATCTGCTGTCGAACCGTCACTGGGCCTGGATTCCCGCCGACTGGAACGCGCTGGCGCAGCTGCCGGCGCTGCTGTTCCTGCTGGCGACCGCAGCGTTGGGCTGGCAGGCGTGGCGGCATCCTCGGCCACTGCACACGGCGATGCTGCTGGCCCTGCTGTGCCTGTGGTGGATGCTGCCGCGGATCTTCCTGCACCCGGTACTGCTGCCGGCGCTGAGCAGCGCCGCCCTGCTGCTGATGCTGGGCGCGATGCTGCAGGAGTCCTTCCACATGGCCTTCCGCGATGAGTTGACCGGCCTGCCGGGGCGACGGGCATTCAACGAGACCCTGCAGCGGGCACGCGGCACCTACAGCATCGCGATGGTGGACGTGGACCACTTCAAGTCATTCAACGACACCCATGGCCACGACACCGGAGACGATGTACTGCGCCTGGTGGCCTCGCGGCTGGCGCGGGTGGGCGACGGTGGCCGTGCGTTCCGCTATGGCGGTGAGGAATTCGCGGTGGTGTTCCTGGACCGCTCGGCGGCGGCCTGCATGGATGCCGTGGAGGCGCTGCGGCAGAGCATCGAGGAGACCCGCATGCAGCTGCGCGACCGCAGCACCCGCAGCCGTGATGACGAAGCCGGCCGCCAGCAGCGCGGACGCGGTGGCAGCGGCCAGGTGGCACAGGTGACGGTGAGCATCGGCCTGGCCGACAGCCATGTGGATCCGCGCCCGATGGCAGTGGTCAAGGCCGCCGACCAGGCCCTGTATGTGGCCAAGGACGGCGGCCGCAACCAGGTGCGCGCGCACGGCGGCCAGCGCGTGCTGGCCGTGCGTGGCGGCTGAGGCTCAGACCGCGTCGAGGTAGTACCAGCGGCCGTCGATGCGCTGGAAGCGGCTGTGTTCGGTCATCTTGACCGCACTGCCGCCGCCGACGCGATAGCGCGCGGTGAAGCGGACATCGGCGCTGTCAGCCCCGGTGACGGTGTGCTCGTGTACGGTCAGGCCCAGCCAATGGGTACGCTGGCCGGGTGCTTCATCCAGTGACAGTTCGGCCGGACGCGTGTCCGGATGCCAGCTCTGGCGCAGGTAGTCGGCCAGACCGCGCACGTAGGCGCTGTAGCGCGAACGCATCAGGCGTTCGGCATCGGGCGCGGCTTCACCGGCGTGGAAACGGCCGCAGCAGGCGGCATAGTCGGCAGAAAGGCCACAGGGACAGGGATCGGCGGGTTTTCGGCTCATGCCGGCATTGTCGCCGGGTTGCAGGGATTGATCCACGCGCGGCACGGGCCAGCTGAAGCAGGACAGGCGTATGCTGTCGCGCCCCCACCTTGATTGATCGCCGTGCTGGAACTGGTTCCCCCTGAGTTGTGGTGGCTGGTGGTGATCGCCTTCATCGCCGGTCTTGTGGATGCCGCCGTGGGTGGCGGTGGCCTGGTGCAGCTGCCCGGCCTGTTCACGGTGCTGCCGCAGCAGACGCCGGCGATGCTGTTCGGTACCAACAAGTTCAGTTCGATGTTCGGCACCGGTGCGGCTGCCTGGCGCTATGCGCGCAACGTGCGCTTCCCGTGGAAGCCGGTGCTGTTCGCGGCCGGCACCGCCTTCATCTTCTCCTTCGCCGGGGCCACTGCGGTGAGCCTGCTGCCCAAGGACGCGGTGCGCCCACTGGTGCTGGTGCTGCTGATCGCGATGCTGGCCTACACGTTGTGGAAAAAGGACTTCGGCGCGCTGCACCGGCCGCAGGAGATCGGCCGCCGCGAGCTGGTGATCGCGCTGGCGATCGGTGCAGCGATCGGCTTCTACGATGGCTTCTTCGGGCCGGGCACCGGCAGCTTCCTGATCTTCCTGTTCGTGCGCTTCTTCGGCCTGGATTTCCTGCGCGCCTCGGCGGCGTCGAAGGTGGTGAACCTGGCGACGAATGTTGCAGCGATCTCGTTCTTCGTGCCGACCGGCAACATCCTGTGGCTGTTCGCGCTGCCGATGGCGGCGGCCAACATCATCGGTTCGGTGGTGGGCACGCGGCTGGCGCTGAAGGGCGGTACGCCGTTCATCCGCAAGCTGTTCGTGGGGCTGGTGGTGGTGCTGATCGCGCGGATGGCGTGGGATACGTTGCGCGGAGCGTGATCCACCGCGTCGCTGGCGCCTGACTCCCATGTGGGCGATCGGATGAGGGGGCATGGCAGGACACGCCGTGAACCCGTCCATGGGGGCTCGTGAGCGCCATCCATGGCGCTCGCGGTCCTGCCATGCCCCCTCACCCAACCGCTACCCGGCCTCTGCGCGAGCGCGGAAGCTGGGAGCAAGGGCAAGAGCAGAGCGACTTCCGGTAGGTGCCAACCTTGGTTGGCACACGGTTTCCGAGCGCGAAGAGCAGCCGAGCATGGCTCGGCTCTACAGGTCGCTGGACCGAGGCGGTCAGGCCTCGGCTTCTTCCGGTTCGTTGGCCTGCTGGCGGCTGCGCTCGGGCAGCTTCAGGCGCTTGCCTTCTTCGTCGTACTCGATCAGCAGCACGCCGGAGTCGTGGCGGCCGCTGATTTCGACGAAGCAGGCGCCACCGATGAACGGCTCCAGCGTCATCACCGACTTCAGCGGGGTGGCGACCACCATCTGGAAGCCGAAGTTGTCGAAGATGTTCATCGCCAGCGCGGTGAACTCGTTGTCGGCCTTGTCGAAGGCTTCGTCAAGCACGACCGCGGCGTAGCTGGGCAGCTGGCTGTCAGCGCCGCCGAGCTGGTAGCGCAGCGCTGCCGCCAGGCAGGTGGTAGCCAGCTTCTGGCGCTGGCCGCCGGACTTGCCGGCACCGCTGCGGTAGATCTCGACCTGCTGGCGCGTTTCCGCATCCAGCTCGACGCCGATGAACTCCACGTGCATGCGCACGTCCAGCACCAGTTCGCGCCAGCGCTTGTCTTCGCCTTCCTGTGAACCCAGGCGGTTGACCAGCTGGCGCAGCACGGTGAACTGCGATTCGGCCAGCTCGCGCTGCTCGGTCTGCTGCTGCGACAGCACCTCGCGCAGCTGCAGGTGGAACTCGCCGACTTCGGGCAGGCGGCGGTCGCTCAGTTCAATGGTCAGCAGCGTGCCACGGTTGAACGGCACCTGTTCCAGACTGGCGTTCACCTCGTCCAGGCGCTGGCCGATCGACTTGCGGGCCTCGGCGCTGTGGCGCTGCAGGGCCAGCAGGTTGTTCTTGCTCTGGTTCTGCAGCAGGTCGAAGAAGCGCTCTTCGTGCTGCGGCAGGCCATCGCGCTCCAGGCGTTCGAGGCGGGCGAGGAAGTCCTCGGCCGAGGCCACCGAGACGGTGAAGTCGCCCGATTCCTCCGGCCACTGCTGGATGAAGCGACGGAAGCAGCCGATCAGCTGGTTCTCGATGCGGTTGAGGTCCTGCTGCGAGGACGACAGCTGCTCGTTCAGCGCGTTGCTGACCTGGCGCATGTGCGCTTCCAGCGTTTCGAGGCTGAGCGGGCCCTGCTCCTGCAGGCGCTCGGCGAGGCCGGCTTCCTGCTCCTGGGCCAGGCTCGGCAGCACCAGCGCACGGCTCTGCTGGCGGGCGCGGTCGAGGCGATCGCGCTCCTTGACCAGCTGGCCGCGCTCGACGCGGACGTCCTCATAGGTGCGGCGGGATTGTTCGATGTCGGCGCGCACGGCGTCGATCTGCTTGGCCAGCTTGGCGAGGTCGGCATTGCCTTCGCGCAGGTCCCGCAGGGTGGCTTCGATATCGCTCAGGCGCTGCTGCGGGGCAGCGATGTCGATCTCGTTCCAGCTGATGCTGACCAGCTCGTGGCAGGCCAGGCGGCGTTCGTTGTCGCGGTCGCGCTGGCCGCGCAGGCGTGCGATGTCGGTCTCGCAGCTGGCGATGCGCTTGGCCAGTTCCTGCGCCTCGCGCTCGAAGGCGCCCACCTTGTCGTGGTTGTTGAAGCCGAGGATCCAGCGGCGGCGGTCGCCCACCGCACTGCGGTCGTCCTTCTCGAAACGGTCGCCCGGATGCTTGACCTGGCCTTCGCGGGTGATGCCGCGGTCGACGTTGCGCAGCTGTTTGGCATCCACGCACTCGTAGTCGAAGCGCTTGCCGAGCTCGCGCCGCAGCCAGCTTTCGAACACATGCTCGCGCAGCTCCAGCTTGTGCAGCAGCGACTTCGCCGACGGCTCACGGGCGAACGCATCATCGTTGCGGCGCACGCGGTAGTAGGTGAAGCGCATGCCCAGGTGGGTACGGTTCACCCACTCGGCGACGTCGTTGTAATGCTTGTCGTCGACCAGCAGCGACAGCGCGAAGCCACCCAGCACGCGCTCGATGGCACCCTGCCAGCCCTGCTCTTCCGAGCGGACCTGGATCAGTTCGCCGACGAACGGCAGCGCCGCTTCGGCAATGCCGGTTTCCTCGGCCAGGCGTGCGCGCAGCTTCTGCATCGGCGCCGGAATGTTGGACGGCGTGCGCTGCATCGCTTCGAGTTCGACGCGCACTTCACCGAAGCGGCGCTCGTCATCGCGCTTGCCGCCGAGGCGATCGCTGATCGCATCGTCCAGTGCCGCCGAGGCACGCTGGCGGTCCTGCAGTTCGTTCTGTGCGCGCTCGACCAGCTCGGCGAAACCATGTGCATCGTCGGGCAGTTCGGCCTGCAGCTGCTGTGCCGCCTCCTGGGCCTGGTCACGCTTGGCCTTGCGGCGGTCGCGCTCGGCTTCGGCGCGGCCCTGCTCGCGCTCCAGTTCCTCGATACGCTCACCGCCCTGCTGGCGGCGCTGCAGTTCCAGTTCAGCCAGGCGCTCGGTGTGGTTGTCGAGCGCGGCGCGGCGCTGGGCCTCTTCGCCGAGCAGGCCACGGTCACGCACGTCCATCTCGCGCAGGCGCGCTTCGATCAGCGCCTGGCGGCGGCTTTCGCGGAAGCTGTCGACGCCGAGCTTCAGCGCTTCGTCGTCGCCGCGCTGGCGGTGCATTTCCTTCAGGTCGTTGTAGTAGGCGCGTGCCGGCAGCAGGGTTTCCACCTGGCGGCGCGCGGTGACCACGGCCTGGTGCGCGCCATCGAGCTCGGCGAAGTCGCTGACCAGGCGCTCGGCGGCGTCGAAGGTCTTCGGCGTGTCGAGCATGAAGTCGCGCAGGAAGACGTTGAGGTCGCCCAGGTTCTTCGCCGACTGCGTCTTGTGCAGCAGGCGCAGCGCCATTTCGTTGTCGATACCGAGCAGGTCGCGGAAGCGCTCGGCGTAGCCGGAGAAGGTGTCGAAGTGGTGCAGGTCGGACAGCTTCTGCTTGAGCTTGCGCAGGTCCAGGTCGAAGCCGCCAAGATCCTTGGCGATGTCGAACGGGCGCTCGGCAATCATGTAGTGCTTGCGCACGTCGCCGGCCGAGGTGCCGTTGCTGGAGATCCACAGCAGGCGCACCAGGCTGACCACGCGGCCATCGCCGGCGCGGTATTCCAGCACCAGCGCGGTCCAGGTGGCGCCCTTGCGCAGGTACTGGGTGGCGATTTCGCCGGTGCCGCTGTCCTGCTGGTCAGCCCAGGCGCCACGCACGTAGGACACCAGGTTGCGGTCGCGGCCACTGCGCTCGGCTTCACGCGCGGCGGCGTTGAAGTCGACGATGGCCGGCGGCGTCAGCAGCGCGGACATGGCATCGAGCAGGGTCGACTTGCCCGAGCCGGAACGGCCGACGAACAGGAAGCCGCGCTCGGCGATCGGCACTTCGGTCAGGCCGTTGAAGGTGCCCCAGTTGTGCACCTGCAGGCGGCGCATGCGGAACTGCTGCAGGCGCGGGTCCGGCAGGCCTTCGTTGAACAGGGCGGGAGTGTGCTTGGAGATAGCCATGCGATGGTCGGGTCTCTCAGGCCTCGGCGGCCGGGGTTTCACGCAGCTGGCGGTAGACCGCCGAGAGCTGGGACACGTCTTCGGCGGAGAACAGCAGCTTCAGCGCCGGCGAGACTTCGTGGCGGTCTTCCTGGCCGCTGAGGCGGGTCAGGATGTGGTTGTCCTTCATCTTCTGCACCGCCGAGGCGACGCGGCGGTTGAAGCCGGCGCGGTCGGTGGACAGGTTCTTCTCGTAGATGGCCAGTGCTTCGGCCATCTCGGCATCGGCGACGACCGCGCGGTTGCCGCGCGCATCGGCCTCGGCCAGCTGCTGGCGCAGGTACAGCAGCAGCACCGAGTCGATGAAGGTCAGCGGCGAGGTGCGCAGCAGCACCGGCGCGTCGACGTCTTCGGTATCGGCCTGGCGGGTGAACGCCACGCCGCTGTCGCGGTCGAGCACCAGTTCCAGGAACAGGTCCGCCAGCGACGAGCGGATGGCCGCCTCGCTGCGGATCAGTGCCGGCCACAGCTTGGCGTGGCGCAGCTGGTCGATGCTGGGGCCGATCAGCAGCTGGCACAGCGCGCGGCGCGCATCCAGCGGCAGGCGCCCGGTATCGCCGAGGTAGTACACGTCGTTGCCACGGCGGGGCTGCGCCACGGCCGCCACCGGCTCGGCTTCGTAGGCGTCTTCCGCCACGTCGGCCTGCGCTGCGTCGATGGGATCTTCATGCCAGCTCATGGCGTCTCTCCTGGGTAAACCAAACCAGCGGGATGCGGGCGCGACGGATCTGGCCGTCGCCACCACGCCATTCGGCAAGCTCCTGCTCGCCGGCGACCACGTTGCCGAAGCGCGTGCCCAGCGACAGATAGCCGATGACGCTGCCAAGACCCTGCGGCGCCTCGCGCTGCGACAGGGCCTGGGCGATGCTGAGCCGCGGCTGTGCATCGAGCAGGTCGTGCAGGTCGCGGCGCAGGGTGCGGAAGTCGATTTCGGATGAAGCGACCAGATCGCCGACGCTCTCCAGGCTGATCGCGGCCGCGTCGTTGTATTCGACGTTGCCATCGACCTGGGCACTGCGTGGATCGTGCAGCCTCCACTGCGACCAGGAGCGCAGGCGGCTGGTGGTCAGCTGCAGGTCACGGCCGATGCCGCGTTGCGCGGGGAACTCGTCGCGCAGGGCCAGTGCTTCGGACTGCGCCTGCTTCAGCAGCTGGTTGAGGCGGCGCTGTTCCAGGTAGCCACGGCTCTGCACGAAGCCACGCAGGCTGCGCGCGAAGTTCTGCAGCACATCGTGTACCTGGCCACCGCGCTCGAGCATGGTGCTGGTGAAGCCACGCAGGAAGTTGCGCTCGTTGCGATCCAGGCGGCGCGCAAAGCCACGCGCCAGCACCGCTTCCAGCGCAGCATCAAGCTGTGCGCTCTGTTCGGCGTCGTTGAGCAGGCGCCAGAACGCCTGGAAGCTGCGGCCGGCATCGCTCTCGCCGATCACATCCACGCCTTCGAACAGCTGCGACAGCACATCGCCGCGCTCGCCCTCGTCGTCGATGATGCGTTCGCGGAAATCGCGGTTGAGCTGCTCGAAGTCGTCGCGCACGCGGCGGAAGTCCTCGGTCAGCTCGTCGGCCAGGCCGATGATCTGGCGCGCACGCTCCAGCGCGCGCTTGCCATCCAGCGCGATCACGCGGCCAGCGCCGACGCGGGCGATCTCGGCGTCGATGCGGTCGCGCTCGTCGCGCAGCGCCGACAGGCGCGCATCCGGATCGGACTCGGTCTGCGCGGCCAGCTGCGAGAGCTGTTCGATGACCAGCGCCAGCCGGCTTTCGGTGGCGGCCACGCGGGCCTGCTCGAGGCCATCGGCGAAGCGGATCGCCTGCAGTGCCGCGGTCGACAGCTCGTACTGCTCCTGGTCGGCACCTTCGGGCAGGCGGCGCTCCAACCAGCCCTGGGCCAGCCAGTGCGCGATGTAAGCCTGCGCGGTACGCGGCAGGTCGCGCGACAGTTCGTCGCCGTTGAGCTGGTCCAGCGCACGTTGCAGGCGCTCGTTGAGCACCGACGACGACAGCGTGCGCTCGCCGTCCATCAGCAGCCCCTGCAGCAGGCCGATGATTTCCGGAGCGTGGTCGGCGGCGAGCAGCTTCCACTGGGGCTGTTCGCGCAGATGGCGGTAACGGGAGATGCGTTCGCGATGCTTCATGCAGCGAAAGAGGTCTGTTGGGCTGACAGGGACGAGCCGCCACGCACGGCTGCCGCGCGGGCAGCCGTGGGCATGCCGGCCCGCAGCGGCCGGCGGGGTGCGGGCAAGCGGCTCAGCGCTTGCCGCCCACTTCGATGAAGCGCAGGAACTCGGCGCGGGTACGCGCGTCGTCGCGGAAGCTGCCCAGCATCTTCGAGGTGACCATGCTGACGCCGCGCTTGTGGATGCCGCGGGTGGTCATGCATTCGTGGGCGCCTTCGACGACCACGCCGACACCGATCGGCTGCAGCACATCCTGGATGCACTGGGCGATCTGCGCGGTCATCTTCTCCTGCACCTGGAAACGGCGGGCGTAGGCTTCGACGACGCGGGCCAGCTTGCTGATGCCCACCACCTTGCCGGCCGGCAGGTAGCCGACGTGCACGCGGCCGATGATCGGCGCCATGTGGTGTTCGCAGTGGCTTTCGTACTCGATGTCACGCAGGACGATCAGTTCGTCATAGCCGGCCACTTCCTCGAAGGTCCGCTCCATGTAGGCGCGCGGGTCGTCGCGGTAGCCGCTGAACCAGTCGCCATAGGCTTCGGCGACACGGCGGGGGGTATCCAGCAGGCCTTCACGGGACGGGTCCTCACCGGCCCAGCGCAGCAGGGTGCGCACGGCATCCTCGGCCTGGTCCTGGGTCACGTCGCCCTGCGGGGCGGCCTTTTCGTTGTTCTTGCTCATTGCGTACAGCGTCCCGAACGGGGGGCGAGCATCGTACCCGACCGGGGGGTGGGTCGTCCTGTTGGGACGGTTCATCGGGGGGTTCTTCCAGCGCGTGCTTGCTATCGGTCTGGAGGGGGAGAGGGGGCTGCGCAGGACACGCCGTAAACCCGTCCCTGGGGGCTCGATGGCGCCATCCATGGCGCCAACGGTCCTGCGCAGCCCCCTCTCCCCCTCCCTGACGGTTTCCTGCGGGCGCGGCCGGACCGCCCGAAAGCGGGGTCAAAAGCTGGGGTTCATGGCTTCGGAAACGGCTCGCGCCGCTGCCCTTGTGGGTGCGGACCGTTGGTCCGCACTGCTTCTGCCCTTGTCTTTAAAGAGCCAACCCACCGCGCCCGCGGGGTGATGGGCGGGCAGCGGGGGTCGGGCGGGGCAGGACCGTCCGCGGCATGGGTCCGAGGCATGCCTCGGGCGGGTTGGGCAGGACGCCCAACGCCGGTCTTGCCGTGTGCGCAGGACGCGCACACGAGCAAGCCGCGGCCGAGCCCCCAAGGATGGGTTCACGGCGTGTCCTGCACCGTCCGGCGCCCGCTGCCCCACCCGACACCATGCAGGCGCAACGCTTTCCTCACTACACCCCGCCCATTCAGAAAAACCTATTGATAGGAATGAAATTAGTAGTATCCTATCTATCTCTTATGGACCGACCCCTCGACGAGCGCACCGTGCTGCAGATGCAGCTCAGCTCCGGCCTGCTGTACGCAGGGCGGCAGTGGCAGCGCCTGGCCGACAGCCGGCTCGGCAGCTACGGCATCTCCACCGCCTGCACCATGCCGCTGCTGATGATCGGCCGCTCCGGCGGTGGCATCCGCCAGGTGGCGCTGGCCCAGCAGTTGGGCATGGAGGGGCCTTCCCTGGTGCGCCTGCTGGACAAGCTGTGCGCCAGCGACCTGGTCCGCCGCGAGAGCGATGCCAGCGACCGCCGCGCCAACCTGCTGTGGTTGACCGACGCGGGTCACGCGCTGGTCAGCGAGCTGGAAGACCAGTTGATCGGCCTGCGCCAGGACGTGTTCGGCGAGCTTTCCATGGATGAACTGCACGCCGTGCTGAAGGCATGGCGCCTGCTGGCCGAGGCCGCCGACCGCATCACGTAAGACCGCTGCCCCCGAATACCGCCGCTGCCGTGCACACGCCAGCGGCTTTTGCCCGTTGCTGTTGTTTCGTTGTTCCTCCCCTCCCCCACCTCGTCCCCGCCCCTACCGATGCCCGGTGAATTCAGTCTCCACGGAGTGTTCGTCCCGACCCTGCTCGGGTTGATGTTGTTGGCCTATCTGGTCAACAGCGGCCTGCACGCGCTGCTGCAGCGTGCCGGCGCCTATCGCCATGTATGGCACCCGGCGCTGTTCAACCTGGCGCTGTACGGAATCGTGCTGGGCCTGCTGTTCCACCTCCTGCGTTGGATGCAATCGTGAACAAGATCGTGAAGAAGACCCTGCCGGTGCTGCTCACCAGCGCAGCCGTGATCGTCGCCCTGCTGGTGCTGCGCCAGCTGTGGGTCTATTACATGGATGAGCCGTGGACCCGCGATGCCCATGTCGGCGCCGACGTGGTGCAGGTGGCGCCGGACGTATCCGGACTGGTGGAAACGGTGCAGGTGGCCGACAACCAGGCGGTGAAGAAGGGCGACCTGCTGTTCGTGGTCGACCGTGCCCGTTACCGCATCGCGCTGGAGCAGGCCAAGGCCAGCCTGGGCGAGCGCCAGGCCTCGGTGGCACAGCTGCGCCGCGAGATCGGCCGTGACCGCAGCCTGCAGGACCTGGTCGCCGCCGAGGACGCCGAAGTGCGCCGCGCCAAGCTGCAGGCCGCACAGGCCGCGCTGGCCACCGCACAGGCGGCGGTCGACCTGGCCGAGCTCAACCTGGGGCGCACCGAGGTGCGCGCACCGGCCGATGGCCGGGTCAACGACCGCACCATGCGCGTGGGCGACTACGTGGTGGCCGGCAAGCCGGTGCTGGCGCTGCTGGATACCGGCTCGTTCCGCATCGATGGCTATTTCGAGGAAACCCGCCTGCGTGGCGTGGCCCCGGGACAAGCCGTGGACATCCGCCTGATGGGCGAATCGACCCCGCTGCGTGGCCATGTCGAAAGCATCGCCGCCGGCATCGAGGACCGTTACCGCAGCAATGGCAGCACCCTGCTGCCGAACGTGACCCCGGCCTTCGACTGGGTGCGCCTGGCCCAGCGCATCCCGGTGCGCATCGCCATCGACGAGGTGCCCAAGGGCGTTGAGCTGATTGCCGGTCGTACTGCCACGGTAACCGTGCAGACCAGCAGCACGAAGCACGCAGACAAGGCCGGCACCGCGCCGACACAGGCGGGCCTGTGAACGCCGCCCTGCCCCGTCTCGGCCTGATCGTCGCGCTGGCCAGCCTGGCCGCGTGCAGGACCGTCGGCCCGGACTATGCATTGCCGGAAGGCTCGGCGTTCAAGCGCCCGCAGGCCAATGCGGCCTTCATCGATACGCAGAACCCGCAGATCGCCGCCAACCAGGCGCTGCCCGACCGCTGGTGGTCGCTGTACAACGACCCGGTGCTGGATGGGCTGATCACCCAGGCGCTGCGTGACAACGTGGAACTGAAGGCCGCCGACGCGCACCTGCGCCGTGCGGCGGCGGTGTACGAACAGGCGCTGGACGCCGGTGGCTTCGAGTACGAGGCCGAGGCCGGGGTCAGCCGCGCGCAGCTGTCGGCCGAGTCGTTCCTGCAGGAGCACGAGCTGCCGGTGATCAACCTGGCCGATGGCAAGTTCGCGGTCAGCTACCAGTTCGACCTGTTCGGCAAGCTCAAGCGCGGCGCCGAAGCGGCGCGTGCCGACGAGCAGTCGGTCGCTGCGGCGCGCGACCTGGCCCAGGTCAGCGTGGTCGCGCAGGTGGCCGACAGCTACCTGGAAATCTGCCACGCCAACCACGAACTGCACGTGGCCGAGCATTCGCTGCAGCTGCAGCAGCGCAGCCGCACGGTCACCGAGCGCCTGATCGCGGCCGGCCGTGGCACGCCGCCGGAACTGGCCCGCGCCAATGCGCAGGTGGCGCTGCTGGAAGCTGCACTCCCGCCGCTGCAGGCGCAGCGCTCGGCCGCCGCCTATTCGCTGGCCGCGCTGCTGGGGCAGACCCCGGGCCAGCTGCCGGCCGGTGTGATCGACTGTGCACATGCCCCCAGCCTGGCGCAGCCGCTGCCGGTCGGTGATGGCCGTGCGCTGCTGCAGCGCCGCCCGGACGTGCGCCAGGCCGAGCGCAAGCTGGCCTCGGCCACGGCGCGGATTGGTGTCGCCACCGCCGAGCTGTACCCGGACATCCGCCTGGGTGCCTCGCTCGGTGCCGCCGGCCTGCTGGAGGACTTCGGTACGCCGATGACCCAGCAGTGGTCGATCGGCCCGCTGATCTCGTGGACGTTGCCGTCGTCCGGCACCCACGCACGCATCCACGCCGCCGAAGCCGGTGCCGATGCGGCCCTGGCCGAGTTCGACCACACCGTGCTGCAGGCGCTGCGCGAGACCCAGACCGCGTTGGACCGCTATGCGCAGGACCTGCGGCGGCTGCAGTCGCTGCGCATCGCGCAGGAGCAGGCCGCACTGGCCGCCGAGCAGAACCGCCGGCTGTACCAGGGCGGCCGCACGCCGTACCTGTCCAGCCTGGATGCCGACCGCAGCCTGGCCACCAGCGATGCCACCCTGGCCGCCGCCGAAGCGCAGGTCTCGCGCGACCAGATCCACCTGTTCCTGGTGCTGGGTGGTGGCTGGCAGGCCAGCGCCGCCGCGCCCAACGCCTCGACCGCAGCGAAGTAAGCCATGAACGCGCTGACCGACCGCCAGGCCTGGCTGTTCTCGATCAAGACCTACCTGGCCGCGGTGGCCGCGCTGTACATCGCCATGGCCGGCAACCTGTCGCGCCCGTACTGGGCGATGGGCACGGTGTACATCGTCAGCCAGCCGCTGCTGGGCCCAACCCGGGCCAAGGGCGTGTACCGCATCGTCGGCACCCTGGTGGCCGGCCTGGCCACCCTGCTGGTGCTGCCGGCGCTGGTGGAAACGCCGCTGCTGCTGAGCGCGGCGATGTCGATCTGGCTGGCCGGCTGCCTGTTCATGGCCCTGCTCAACCGCGGCCCGCGCGGCTACGCGTTCCTGCTGGCCGGTTACACGACGGCCTTCATCGGCTTCCCGGCGGTGACCTCGCCGGAAACCATCTTCGACACGGTGGTGGCACGCAGCGAGGAGATCATCCTTGGCACGGTGGTGGCGGTGCTGTTCGCGTCGCTGCTGTTCCCGGCCTCGGTACGTCCGATGCTGCGCGCGCGCATCGGCAACTGGATGGAGGACGCCGCGCAGTGGTGCCGGCAGATCCTTGAACGTGGCCGCGCGCATGCGCCGCGCAACCGGCTGGCCGCCGACCTGGTGCAGTTCGAGGCGCTGATCGAGTTCCTGCGCCGCGATGATCCACGCCACGCCGGTTCGGCGGTGTCGATGGAGCGCCTGCGCGAGCGCATGCTGCTGCTGTTGCCGGTGCTGTCCTCGATTGCCGACCGCCTGAGTGCGCTGCGCAGCGACGGACAGGCCCTGCCGGAAGGGCTGCCGGCACTGGTCGACGATATCCACGACTGGCTGGACGGGCCGACCAACGCCAGCGAGTACGCCCGCCTGCGCGCGCGCATCAGCGCACTGAAGCCGCAGGTGGACCGCGACCTGCAGCACCTGCAGCTGGCCAGCCTGCTGCTGCGCCTGGAGGAACTGGTGGACCTGTGGCAGGACTGCCGCACGCTGCAGCACGCGATCGACCACGGCACCGCGCCGCTGGACCGCGCGCACTATCGCATCCGCACCGAACGCGTGGCCGCCGACAAGCACGTCGACTACGGCATGGCGCTGTTCTCCGCGCTCAGTGCCGGCGTGGCGCTGATGAGCTATTGCGTGCTGTGGATCGCGCTGGGTTGGGAAGGTGGTGGCAACGGCGCGATGATGGCCGCGGTGACCGCTGCATTCTTCGCTGCACAGGACGACCCGGCACCGAGCATGGTGTCGTTCCTGGTGTGGGCGATGGTCGCCTCGGTGGTGGCTGGTGTGTACCTGTTCGGCGTGTTCCCGGCGGTGCACGACTTCGGCCTGCTGGCGCTGGTGCTGGCAGTGGTGTTCCTGCCGCTGGGCTTGATGCTGCACCACCCCAAGAGCGCGCTGTTCGCGTTGCCGTTGACGGTGAACCTGGCCGCGCTGCTGAGCCTGCAGAACACCTACAGCGCCAACATCCAGACCTTCCTCAACTCGTCGATTGCGATGTTCATCGGCATTGGCTTTGCGGTGGTGATGACCCGCCTGTTCCGCTCGGTGGGTGCCGAGTGGACCGCACGCCGGCTGGTGCGGCAGGGCTGGACGACGCTGGCCGAAGCCGCCGAAGGGCGCGGCCAGCAGGACCGCCAGCGCTTCGCCGCACGCATGCTCGACCTGCTGGGCCTGCTCGCACCGCGCCTGGCAGCGACGCCCGAGGGCAGCGACATCGCCTCGGTGGACATGCTCAACGAAGCGCGCATCGGCCTGAACATCCTGCAGCTGCGTCGCGCACGGCTGGAACTGCCCGAGCGCAGCCGCGAAGCGGTCGAGCACATCCTGGAAGAAATCGCCGTGCATTACCGCCGTCAGATCGCCGCGCGCAAACCGATTGTGGCGGCCGAAGCGCTGCGCGAGCGGCTGGATACCTCGCTGGGCCGGGTCGGCAGCGTGGCCGCCTGCAAGGCGCGCGACGAGGCGCTGATGGGCTTGATCGGCCTGCGCTTCGCGCTGTTCCCGGAGGCGAAGGCGTTGGCGCCGGGGCTGGCGGATGCCAACACTGCATCGGCCTGATAATGAGCACTAGCGCCGGGCGACGCCCGGCAGCCTTTCACCACGCCCGCAGGACGGTTCAATGAGTTACGACATGATGGTGTTCGAGGCCAGCACCGCTCCACGTGAGGCGGCGGCCTTCATCGCCTGGTTCGAGAAGCAGACGCAGTGGAACGAACGCCACGAGTACGACGACCCGGCGGTCAGCAGTCCCGCGTTGCAGGCGTGGTTCGCGGAGATGGCACAGGAATTTCCGCCAATGAACGGGCCGTTGAGCAATGACGACGATGATCGTGCTGAGGTGACCGAGTACAGCATCGGTAGTCAGGTGATCTACGGCGCGTTCGCCTATTCGGTGGCCGAACGTGCGCACGGCCGCGTGCAGGACCTGGCCGAGAAGCACGGTGTGGGCTTCTTCGACGTGAGCGCTGATGAAGCGGCCATCGTGTTCCCGGATGGGTTGGTACTGATCGCTGAATGACGCTGGGTCGGATCCCTCCCGGAGGGAGGGCTCTGACCCGCAGCATGCGTGCCTCGGCGACGAGGGTCAGAGCCCGCTCCCGTTGGGAACGGGATCCGACCCCGTTTCAGAACAACGTGCCCTGCACCGTGGGCTGTTCAATGCGCGCCGGTGCTTCAGCCACCGCTTCCGCGCCCAGCCGCCAAGCCAACCCACCCAATCGGCTGGCATGGCGCTTCAACGCCGCCTGCAGCACATCCGCGCTGCCGGCCACATGCAGCACCTGGCGGGCGCGGGTCAGGCCGGTGTAGACCAGTTCGCGCGACAGCACGCGGCTGTCCTGGCGCGGCAGCTGCAACCACACTTCGTCGAACTCCGAACCCTGCGCCTTGTGCACGGTCATCGCAAAGGCGCTTTCGTGCGCGGGCAGCGCCGCTGGATGGAAGGCGCGCGGCTGGTCGACGCTGTCTCCGGGGAACCAGGCCACCATCGCGCCGCTGCCATCGCGCAGGCAGATACCGATATCGCCGTTGAACAGGCGATGACGGTAGCTGTTCTCGGTGACCAGCAGCAGGCGACCCTGGAAGTAGCCGGGGGTGTTGCCGGCCAGCAGCTGTTCGATGCGGCTGTTGAGGCCGCGCGCGCCCTGCGGGCCTTCGCGCAGTGCGGTCAGCACGCGCAGGCGCCCGGCCTGCTGCAGGGCAAGCACTGGATCGGCCGCGTCGGCCAGTGCACGCCAGTGGCCCAGCAGGTGCTCGCGCTGGCCACGCAGCGGATCGGCTTCGCCTTCGTGGAAATGCACGCCGGCCAGTTCACCACTGCGCAGCAGCTGCAGCGCGGTGCTGCTGTTGCCCTCGCGCACGGCATGGGCCAGCGGTGCCAGGTCCAGCGCATTGCTCTGCCGGTAGCCGCGCTGCAGCTGCACGCGGCGCCCGGCGAAGGCGCGTGGTGCCGCCTGCGGCTGCAGCGTGGCCGGAAGCAGCAGATCATGCAGTGCCTGCGCGTCATCGGCGCGGGTGCCGATGCCATCACCGCTGGCGCGCAGGATCGCACTGAGCACGTCGCCGGCCTCGACCGAGGGCAACTGATCGGGATCGCCGAGCAGGATCAGCCGGGTGCCGCTGGCGATCGCGTCGACCAGCTTGGCCATCATCGGCAGATCGATCATCGAGGCTTCGTCGACCACCACCACGTCCACCGGCAACGGGTTGTCGGCGTGGTGGCGGAAGCGCGGTGAATCGGGAATCACGCCGAGCAGGCGATGCAGAGTGGTGCCGGTACTGGGCAGCGCCGTGCACAACGCCGGGTCCAGTCCTTGTTCCTGCAGCCGTTGCACGGCGACGCGAAGGCTCTCGGCCATGCGCTCGGCGGCACGCCCGGTGGGAGCGGCCAGCGCCACCTCGGGCAGCGGCTGGCCGACGTGCCGGGCCTGCGCGGCCAGCAGCAGCAACAGGCGCGCGATGGTGGTGGTCTTGCCGGTGCCGGGGCCGCCGGTGACCAACGCCAGCGGATGGCGCAGGGTCACGCCGGCGGCGCGTGCCTGATGATCTTCGCCGCCCAGTGCCTGCGGGAACAGCTGCGCGAACAACGGTGCCAGCGCGGCCATGTCCGGTGCCGGCAGCGGATGCCGGCCGATCCGCTGCAGCCCGGCCGCCAGCTGGCGCTCGTACTCACGATAGCGGCGCAGGTAGAGCAGCCCGTTTTCCAGCACCAGCGGTGCATCCTCGGCGATGGCATCGGCCTGCTCCGGCGTCGCCACCCACGGCGATGCGCGCAGCTGCGCCAGCCAGTCCTGCGCGGCAGGCCACTCCGGCACGCCTTCCAGCAGTCGCTGCGGTCGCGCCGGATCGAAACCGGCGTGGCCCTGCGACACCGCCAGCGAGGCGAGTGCGGCCGCCACTGCCACGCTGTCAGGGGTGTCCTCCCGCAAGCGTTGCAGGCTGGTCGCCAGTGCGTGATCGAGAGTGCGCAGCTGGCCGTTGCGATACAGCTCCTGCAGCAGGCTCATGCACTGGCTCCACGGGCACGCGCAGCCAGTTCGGCCTGGGCCTGTTCGCCACCGGCGAACAACGCATCCAGGGCATCCACCAGCGCCAACGGGAAGCGGTCCACATGCACACCGTTGCCGGCGGCATCCAGGCCACGGCAGAACAGATAGCGGATGCCGCCCATGTCGCGCTCGTAGTCGTAGGCCGCACCCAGGCGGAAACGCAGCCAGCGATGCAGGGCCACGGTGTAGATCAGCGCCTGCAGGTCGTACTCGCTGTGGCGCATGGCAATGGCCAGCAGGTCCGGGCTGTAACCAGGCAGGCGGTTGGACTTGTAGTCGAGCACGTACCAGCGCCCGTCGCGCACGTAGGTCAGGTCGATCATGCCGGTCATCAGCCCTTCCAACCGGCGGCGCTGGCCGAAGCCGCGTCGCGTGCTGGAAACACCGTGCGCATGCAGCACCTGCAGCAGCGCCGGCACCGTGGTCGGCTCGATGGCGAAATGGAAGTCGATTTCCGCGCGGCGCTCGCCTTCACCCAGGCTGTGCAGCGCACCGCCTTCGGGCAGCGGCACGGTGAGCGTGTGGCCGACCAGCGGCACCAGTACGGACACGCCATCATCCAGATCGACGTCAGCATATCCTTCGTCGTGCAGTGCCTTGCGCAGCACCTCGGCCTGTCCCTCAGGGGCTTGCAGACCTGGCTGCCAATCACCCCATGCGGCGAAGTCGACGTTCTCCATCGCTTCGTGCAGCACGTTGCCGAAGCGACTGCCCATGAAGCGCGGGTCGATCGGTGTGCTGTCTTCGGCCGCCGCGGCGGGTTCCGGCAACGCCGGTTCCAGTGGCAGTTCCGGGCCAGCGGGTTCGTCGGCAGCGGGCGCCGGCAGCTCGGTGGCGGCGGCTTCGATATCACTGCCCGCGCCGGCATCGGCGTGGGCCAGCTGGGTGAAGCTGTACACCCACCAGTCGTGCGGGACGCGCCGGGTCAGGGCACGCACCGCCGGAAGGTCGCCTTCCACTTCGGCCGCCAGCTGCGGCAGCGCGGCCGCTGCCTCACTGTCATCGATGTGCACATCGGCGTGCGCGCGCAGCGCCTGCAGGTCACCCAGCAGCGGCGCCAGCCGCGTCTTGCCGAGCCCGGCCAGATCACCCACGGCGATCCACAGCGCATGCTCGGCACGGGTCAGTCCCACATACAGCAGGCGCGCATCCTCGGCGCGCTGCTCGCGCTCACGTTGGTTGCTGGCCGCTTCCCAGGCTTCGTCCTTGTCCAGCTTCCAGTGCAGCTGGCGCTGGCCATCCACATGCACCGTGCAGTGCGACGACGTGTTCGGCGCGCCGCCGTCGATGCCGACGAACGGCAGGAACACCAGCGGGTACTCCAGGCCCTTGCTCTTGTGCAGGGTGATGATCTGTACCCGGCGCGCATCCGATTCCAGGCGCAGCAGCTGTTGCTCGTCATCCTGATCGGCGCTGGCCATCTGCCCCTGCAGCCAATCCAGCAGGCCGTGCATGCCCAGCGCCTGCGCCGAGGCTTCCTGCAGCAGTTCGCCCAGCTGCAGGTAATTGGTCAGGCGGCGCTCGCCGTCGATCAGCGCCAGCAGGCGTTCGCCCTGTGCGGCACAGACATCGGCGATCACCGCGAACGGTCCGCCGCGCTGCCAGCGCTCGCGCCAGTGCAGCAGCTGTGCCTGGAACTCGCGTTGCAGGTCGCCCTCGCGCTCCATCGCCGCGATCGCGCTGGCGCGTTGACCGAGCAGGACAGTGGCCAACGCTGCACGCAGGCGGCCTTCGTCAGCCGGTTGCAGCAGCGCCAGCAGCAGCGCACGAAGATCGCGCGCTTCAGCGGTGGCGAACAGGCTCTGCTTGCCGGCTGCCACCGCGGGAATGCCGACCGCCGCCAGCGCGCGCTGCACCAGCGTGGCCTCGCGATGCGAGCGCACCAGCACCGCGATATCACCGGGTTGAACCGGGCGCCCACGCAACACGGCGTTGTCCGCACGCGCCTCGACCAAGATCTGGTGAATCGCAGTCACGCAAGCCTGGGTCGCGGCATCACGCGAGGCGTCCGCACTCATCGCCTTGTCACCGCCACTGCGCAGCACGCGCAGGGTGAGTGCCGCGGCGGCATGGCCATCACGCTGGTAGTCCTCGTCGATGCGCACGCCACCGGGCCGCACCGGCTCGAACTGGATGTCGCGTTCGAGGAAGGCGTCTTCGCCACCGTTGTCGTACAGCGCCTGCAACGCGCGCAATACAGCCGGTCGCGAGCGGAAGTTCTGGTCCAGCACCGGCGCCTGCTGCGCCACCTGCTTGGCCTTCAGGTAGGTGTGGATGTCACCGCCGCGGAAACCGTAGATCGCCTGCTTGGGGTCGCCGATCAGGAACAGTGCCGGCGCCAGGCCGAGTTCGCGCACCTCCGGCGAATCGCCGAACACGGTGTGGAAGATGCCCCACTGGCGATCGTCGGTGTCCTGGAACTCATCGACCAGCGCGATGCGGTACTGCGCACGCAGTTGTTTCACCAGTGTCAGCCGTTGCGGGCCTTCCAGCGCCAACGCCACGCCATCGATCAGGTCGTCGTAGGTCTGTACCCGGCGCGTGCGCTTCAGCGCCTGCAGGCGCTGCGTGGCTTCGGCGCGAAGCGCGTGCAGGAAGTTCAACGCGGTACCACGCAACCAGGCATCGCGTTCGGCCAGCAGCGCGACATAGCGCGCCAACGGCGCCTGCAATGGCGACGATGGCGTGCGATCGGGGAATTTCTTGTTGGTCTTGTCGGCCAGCACCTCCGGCAGCAGTGCCGGCAGGCGCTCGCTGGCCAGCATCTCGCGCGGGTCGCCGCGCTCAGCCCAGGCCAGCAGCTGTCGGCCCAGCGGGTGCAGCCAGCCCAGCTTGTAGGACACGCCGTTGATCCACTTGTTGTCGACGGCATCGCAGAGGTCGATGAAGAACTGATCGCCATGTTCGCGCACGCTTGCGGACAGTGCCTCGGCCGCGCTCTGCAGCGCCGGGTGTGGATCAGCCAGCGTCACCGACTGTGGCAACGGGTGCAGGGGCGGCGTGCCCAGCAGCGCGCGCAGATCGGCGGCCAGCGCATCCGGGTTGGACCACAGCCAGGTCAGCGGCTCCAATGTGGCCGGGTCATTGGCATGCACGCGCCACAGATCAGCGGCCAGCTCCTCCAGCAGTTCACGATCGCTGGCCAGCAGTTCCGGCGGATCAAAGGTATGGCCGCTTTCCAGTGCATGCTCGCGCAGCACGCGGGTGCAGAAGCCATGGATGGTGAAGATGGACGCCAGATCGATCTCGTCGGCAGCCACCTGCAGGCGGCGTTTCAGTGCGACCGCGCTCTCGGTTCCGCCCTGTAGATGGCGCTGCAGTACCTCGCGGGTCAACCGCAGGTCTGGCGCTTCGCCCTCGGCCGGTTCCAGATCGACCAGGCGCGCGGCCAGCGCCAGGCGCTCGCGGATGCGTTTGCGCAGTTCCTGGGTGGCCGCATCGGTGAAGGTCACCGCCAGGATCTGGCCGATACGCAGGCCCTGCTCCACCACCAGGCGGGTGAACAGCGTCGCCAGGGTGAAGGTCTTGCCGGTACCTGCGCTGGCTTCGATCAGGCGGATGCCATCCAGCGGCAAGGCCAGGTAGGGATCGCCCGCCATGCGCTGGGTTTCCTCATCTGCGATGGCGGTGTTCATGCGTTGCCCTCCTGGCGTGCTTCGGTACCGAGAGTGCGGCCTTCGCGCACCGCGCTGAAGACCACCTGGCTGTTGCGCAGCAGCTCGGCATAGCTGGCATCGGTGGCAAACGGGTCGGCACCGCGCAGCAGCAGCTGCCAGGCGTCGCTGCTGGATTCACCCCAACTGCGGTCGCTGCCATGCCACTGCTTCCAGCCTTCGCTACGCTGTTTTTCTGCTGGCGCGTTGTACAGCACCCAGCCGGTATACGGGGCAAAGCGCAGCGGCTCACGCAGGCCGCGCTCGCGCAATTGCAGCAGCGCACGCAGCGCCGCGCGTGCAGCGGGGGCGCTCAGTGCTGGCAGCACATGCGGGCCGGGCCCGGCGTCACCGCCATCGTGGAACTGCACCAGCGGCAACGCATCGCCGGCGGCGTTGGCCAGCAGCCAGTCCAGGCCCTGGCGGATCACTGCATTGCCATTGAGGGTACCGGCGCGCAGGCGCACCAAGCCCTCGGGATGCCGATCGGCCACGCGGCCATGCAGGCGCACGCCGTCGATGTCCACTTCGTAGCGACGGCTTTCCAGCGGTTCGCCCTGCATCCAGCCCAGCAACGCACTGGCATACGGGCGCGTCTTCAACTGCTCCCCCTCGAACTGGCGCTCGCCCAATGGGCCGGACGGCAGCAGGCCGCGCGCGCGCAGCCGCGGGTACAACGGCTCGGTATCGCCGCTGAGCGTGGCACGCACCACCGCCGCCTGCACGCTGCGCTTTTCCGGGCCGCGCGATGACAGCACCAGCGGTTCCAGGTCATCGACCTCCTCGACATCGTCGGCCAGGCGCAGGCCCAGCGACTGTGCGAGGAACTGCCCGGCCGGGTCGCACAGGAAACGGCGCAGGGTATCGAGCGCGACCTCGTCTTCCACTGCATCGTCGAGCGGCGGCGGCAACGGTGCGTCGAACCACGGCTGCAGGCCGCCGCGCTGGCCGGTGAGGCGACCGGCCGCCGGATGCCACTGGCGGCGATAGCTGAAGCGACGCGGGTCGCCATCACCGAATGCGGCGGGCGAGAACGGCTGCAAGGCATGGCGCACGGTGAAGTCGCGAACCGCCGCAGGCGGATCGAGGTGATACGCAGCGGCGGCATCGATCAGTTCACTGACCAGCACCGACGGCTCGCGCACGCTGCCATCGCGCGGATCGGCACCGAGGTAGCTGAGGTAGAACACCTCCTGCGCGGCGGCGAACAGCTGCAGGAACAGGAAACGGTCGTCTTCGCGGGTGGAGCGGTCGCCCGGTCGGCGGCGCGGCGTGTCCAGTTCGGCGGTGAGCTGGTTGAGACCGGCCGCCGGGTCACGGCGCGGGAAATCGCCATCATTGAGGCCCAGCACGCAGATCACCCGGAACGGCAGCAGGCGCATCGGCACCATGCGGCCGAAACTGATGCCACCGGTCAGCAGCGGTGCGCGCGTATCGGCCTCGGACAGTGCACCGGCGAAGTGCGCACGTACCACCTCCGGCGGCACGCCTTCCGCGAAGCCGGCCTTGGCAGCATCCTCGGCGAACTGGTTGAGCAGCTTGCGCAGGCGCTCCAGGGCACGCTGGCTGTTGGGTGAACTCGGCGCGGTGGGCAGCAGTGCATCCAGCAACGACAGCAGGCGCTGTCGCCATTGCGCCGGGGTCAGCAGCTCGCCGAGGCGACGCTGGTAGATCGCCAGCACGCGCAGCAGGCGCAGCAGCCGGTCCAGCGCGTCCATCGCGCCGCCTTCCAGTTCGATCCACGGTGCGACACCGGCCAGGTCGGCCTCGCTGCCGGTGGCATGGCCGAGCACCAGGCGATCCAGCGCGAACTGCCAGGTGTAGGCGTCGTCGGCCGGCGCCTGGTGCTGGTGGCGGTGCTTCGCATCCAGGCCCCAGCGTGCACCGGCCTGCTGCAGCCAGCCATGCAGACGGTCGAAGTCCACCGCTTCCAGCCCGGCCGCTCCGGCCAGCGGCGCGCTGGCCAGCAGGTCCAGCACTTCATTCAGGCCAAAGCGCGAGACCGGCAGGCCCAGCAGGTGCACGAACACATCAGCCAGCGGTTCACCGGCCAGCGGGCTGCTGTCGGCCAGCGCATAGGGGATGTGCTCCTCCTCGCCACCACGGCCGCCGAACACCGCTTCCAGGTACGGCACGTAGGGATCGATGTCCGGCGCCAGCACCGCGATCTCGCGCGCCTGCAGCGGCGGGTCGAAGCGCGGGTCCTGCAGCAGGCTGCGCAGCTGGTCGTGCAGCACCTGCAACTCGCGCAGGCGGGTATGGCAGGCGTGTACCTGCAGGCTGGGGTCGTCGCTGCGAAGCCCGTCACGCAGCTCGCCCGAGGGCAGTGCGCGGCGGTGGAACAGGTCACGCTGCAGGCGATGCAGCAGGCTGTCGGACAGGCCGCCTTCGTCCAGGGTCGGCCGGGTGTCGTCCTCCGGATCGGAATAGGCGGCGATTTCGCCGGCCGGATGCACCACCTCGTAACTGCCCAGCACCGCCATGAAGTCGCGCCCGGCCGCGCCCCAGGCTTCCAGCAGGCGGTTTTCGCCGGCTGCTTCGCCGAAGGGATCGGGCGCGCCGCTGCGCAGGCGCTCGGCCAGGGTCTGCAGATCGCCCCAGTACGACTGCACCGGGGTGGGCATATAGAAGTGCAGCTCGCCAACACGTGCCTGGGTGGCCATCACCCGCAGCACATCGGGCGAGATGTTGAGCGTCGCGAACGCAGACATGCGCGGTGGCAAGCCCTTCGGCAAGGGTTGGCCGGCCCCTTCGAAACGGTCCAGGTATTCCTGGATGCGGCGCGCGCGGTAGTCGTGGCCGTGGGTGATGGTGCGCCACAGGATCGCCTGCGGATCGGACGGATCGGCACCGGCCGCCCAGCGCAGCAGCCAGTCGCGGCGCCACGCCTGGTACTTCTCGAACACCGAGGCCAGCTCGCCAGCAAGCGCCCACGGCTTCAATGCGTCATCGCCGGCAAGATAGGACTGCAGCGCGCGCATCGGTGGCTGCGCCAGCAACGCCGGGTCGCGCAGGGCCTGGTACAGCTTCCAATGCAGGCCGGCCGCGTCCAGGTCGTCCTGCTCGCCGCTGACGTTGGCCTTCAGCGCGCGCGCCACGAACTCACCCGGGGTGAGGAATTCGAGGTTCGCAGCCACACCGAACTCGGCGGCCAGTGTCGCTTGCAGCCAACGCCGCATCGCTACCTGCGGGATCAGCACCACTTCCGGTGCCAGCAGCGGCTGGCCAGGAACGGGCGCACGCACATTGCGCGCCAGCAGCGCGGCCAGCACGTCCAGGGAGTTGGAATGGTAGAGGCGGAAATCGCTGCCTGGGTCACTCATCATGCACAGTGTGCAGGACAGCAGGCAGTATTCAATGGCTGGGCCGCGAGCGGTACGGATTGTTCCGGGACGCCAGCCGATTGTCCCGGCCTCCGCCGAGGCTTGTCGTGCAACAATACTGCACCGTCCAGTCTGCTTATGTTCAGCCGACGGGCCCGATCCTTCGATGTCTAAAAAACGTTAATGGTGCCCATGTCGGCTTCCACCTCCAGTCTGGTGCAGTTATCCAACGTCCGCATCGACCGGAGCGGACGCACGATCCTGCGCGACGTGTCGCTGCAGGTGCCCAAGGGCAGCATCACCGCCGTTCTGGGTCCGTCCGGCAGCGGCAAGTCGACCCTGCTGGCGGCGCTGACCGGCGAACTGCGCCCGGTCGCCGGCGAGGTCACCCTGTTCGGCAAGCCGATTCCGCATGACAGCGGCGCGCTGCTGGAAATGCGCAAGAGCGTGGGCGTGCTGCTGCAGGGCAACGGCCTGCTGACCGACCTGACCGTGGCGGAAAACGTGGCGCTGCCGCTGCGTACGCACACCCGCCTGCCGACCGCCGTGCTGCGCCGGCTGGTGCAGATGAAGCTGCATTCGGTGGGCCTGCTGGCCGCCGCCGATGCCTGGCCGCGCGAGCTGTCAGGTGGCATGGCGCGCCGCGTGGCGCTGGCCCGTGCACTGGCGCTGGACCCGCCGCTGATGATCTACGACGAGCCGCTGACCGGGCTGGACCCGATCGCCTCGGGGGTGATCATGAGCCTGATCCAGCGCCTCAACCACAGCCTGGGCCTGACCAGCATCATCGTCAGCCACCACGTGCACGAGACCCTGCCGATCTGCGACCAGGTGATCGCGATCGCCAATGGCGGCATCGTGTTCCAGGGCACGCCCGAGGCACTGCAGTCCAGCCAGGACCCGCTGCTGCGGCAGTTCCTGCACGGCCAGCCCGATGGTCCCATCCCGTTCGATGCCGCGCCGCGCGCGAGGGTCGCCTGATGCCGTTCGTTCAAGCCACCCGCTCGCTGGGTCGTGCCGGCCTGTTCTCGCTGACCGTGCTGCGCGGTTCGCTGCCGACCCGTGATTTCCTGGCCGAGTTGACCCGCGAGATCTACAAGATCGGTGCGCGCTCGCTGCCGATCATCGCCGTCGGCGGTGCCTTCGTCGGCCTGGTGCTGACCCTGCAGGGCTACCGCACGCTGACCACCTTCGGTGCGGCCGACGCACTGTCGACCCTGCTCGGGCTGTCGCTGTACCGCGAGCTGGCACCGGTGCTGACCGCGCTGCTGTTCATTGGCCGCGCTGGCAGCTCGATCGCCGCCGAACTGGGCCTGATGCGTGCCACCGACCAGATCAAGGCGCTGGAGCTGATGGCGATCGACCCGGTGGCCAAGGCGGTGGCGCCGCGCTTCTGGGCGGCGGTGCTGACGGTGCCGCTGCTGACCGGCATCTTCTGTTCGCTTGCAATCAGTGCCAGCTACTTCGAAGCGGTGCACGTGCTGGGCCTGGACAATGGCGTGTTCTGGTCGGCGCTGCGCAACAGCGTGGACTTCTGGGACGACTTCGGCGTGGCAATGCTGAAGTCGGCGATCTTCGGCGGCACTGCCGCGCTGGTTGCCGCCTATGTGGGTTTCCACGCCGAGCCGACCATTGAAGGCACTTCGGTGGCGACCACCCGTGCGGTGGTCAACGCTTCACTGCTGGTGCTGATGTTCAACTTCGTGCTGTCGGCAATGTTGTTCACCTAACCCCTCCACCGGCGGTGCGCAGGCGCGCGCGGCCACAACGACTCGATCAGGTAATCCACATGGCCATCCGCGGTCCCAGACTCGAATTTTCCGTCGGCGCCTTCCTGCTGCTGGCCCTGGCCTCGCTGATGGTGCTGGCCGTGGCCTCGACCAACCAGCGCTGGAGCTGGGGCAGCGAAGGCTACGACCTGAAGGCACGCTTCTCCCAGGTCGGCCAGCTGCGCAAGCAGGCGCCGGTGAAGATCGGCGGCGTCACTGTCGGCCAGGTCGCTTCGATCGACCTGGACCCGGTGAAGTTCGAATCGATCGTCACTCTGCGCATGGACAGCAAGGTCAAGGACCTGCCGGCGGACACCTCGGCCGGCATCTTCACCAGCGGTTTGCTCGGCGAGAGCTATATCGGTCTGCAGCCGGGCGGTGATCCGGACGTGCTGAAGGCCGGTGACGAGATCGTCTTCACCCAGCCGGCTGTGGACCTGATCCAGCTGGTCGGCAAGTACATGTTCAGTGGCGGTGCCGGTGGCGGCGCTGCTCAGAAGCCCAACGATGGCGCTCAGGCGCCTGCAACGGAACCGCAACCATGAAGATGAAACTGATCCCGGCCCTGCTCGCCTCGGCGCTGCTGGCGGCCACCCCGTTCCTGGCCCAGGCCCAGGCCGCTGCGCCGGCCGCTGCCGCAACGCAGAGCCAGGCCGGCAAGGTGGTGATCGATGCCAGCAGCCGCATCCTGTCCACGCTGCAGCAGCGCAAGAGCGAGTTCACCAGCAACCCGGCCAGCCTGCGCAGCTACATCGACAGCGAGCTGACCCGCACCTTCGACCGCGACTACGCCGCGCGCCTGGTGCTGGGCCCGCACGCCCGCGGCGCCTCCGACGCCGACATCAAGCTGTTCGCCGATGCCATGGCCGACAGCCTGATGCAGCGCTACGGCTCCACCCTGCTCAACATCCAGGGCAAGCCGAGCTTCCGCCTGAAGGGTGAAAGCCCGCTGCCGGGCAATCGTGGCGTGCGCGTGAGCACCGAACTGGTGCGCGCCGGCAACGAACCGACCCCGGTCGAGTACTGGATGCGCAACGTGAACGGCCAGTGGAAGATCTTCGACGTCAACATCGAAGGCATTTCCTACGTGCAGACCTTCCGCAACCAGTTCGACACCCCGCTGCGCCAGAAGGGCATCAAGCAGGTGGCCAACGAACTGCACAGCGGCAGCATGCAGGCCGGGCCCGCGGGCAATGGCAAGTAACGCACTGGCGCTGCTGGAAGGCGACACCCTGCGCCTGCGCGGGGTGCTCGACCGTGCCGCGGTGATCGCACTGTGGCCGCAGCTGCAGGCCCTGCCGGCAAAGCTGTCACGGCTGGAGCTGGGTGAGGTCGAACGCGTGGACAGCGCCGGCCTGGCGCTGCTGGCCGAGCTGGCCGCACGTGCGCGCAAGAGCGGTCACCCGCTGGCAGTCTCCGGCGCGCCGGCCGGCTACAACGAGCTGAGCGCAGCCTACCGGCTGTCGCCCGACCTGGATTTCAACGCTACTTCTGCTGCGAGCTGACATGAACGTCGTACGCACTTTCCCCCTGATCGTCCTGGCCACCGCCCTGACCGCCTGCGCCGGCAAGCCCGCACGCAGCGATGCGCCCGCAGCCAGCACCGTGGTCCCGGCCAGCACCATCGCCGAGGCCTCTGCCCCCACCGCCGATACCGCTACGGTCGATGCCGCACCGGCAACAGCCGTGGTTGCCGCACCTGCGCCGGCCACGCCGCCATCCGCACCGGCCCGCAGCGCCGACACCGATGCGGCCAGGGCCGCGGCGGCGACCGCCCCCGGTGGTGACGACGACTTCGATGCCCTCTACGGCGGTGCCGGCAACACTGGCAGCGCGGCAGCCTACGATCCGTGGGAACCGTTCAACCGCAAGGTGCACACGTTCAACAACGCGGTTGACCGTGGCATCGCCCGCCCGCTGGCCACGGCCTACACCCACGTGGTGCCGCGCTTCGCCCGCACCGGCGTCAGCAACTTCTTCAGCAACCTGCGCGCACCGGTGACCATCACCAACCAGCTGCTGCAGGGCCGCGGTGCCGATGCGTGGGACAGCCTCGGCCGCTTCCTGATGAACAGCACGCTGGGTATCGGCGGCCTGTTCGATCCGGCCAGCAAGGCGATGGTGCCGCGTCGCAATGAGGACTTCGGGCAGACCCTGGGTGCCTGGGGCTGGCGTCGTTCGCGTTACGTGGAACTGCCGTTCTTCGGCCCTCGCACCGTGCGCGATGTGTTCGGCCTGGCCGGTGACATTCCGCTGTCGCCGATCCGCCGCATCGAAGAGGACAAGATCCGCATCGGCCTGCAGGGCATGCAGCTGGTCGATACCCGCGCGCAGCTGCTGGCGATCGACGACCTGCGTGACACCGCCGTGGACGAGTACTCGCTGGTACGCGATGCGTGGATGCAGCGCCGCAACTACCAGATCGAGAACGATCTGCGCAGCAAGCGCGACCGTGGCCACGACGATGCCAATTCGCCGATCCCGGTCGATGCGATGCCGATGCCGCAGTGGACGCACTGAGTCCGGTCTGCAGCGCATGAAAAACCCCGCCTCGGCGGGGTTTTTCTTTTCCGGTAGGTGCCAACCTTGGTTGGCACGCTTTCCTCAGGCTGCCAGCGCTGCCTCGATGGCCTCGCGCAGGCGCGCGTCATCGGCAGCCACGTCCGGGGCGAAACGCGCGATGACCTTGCCGTCGCGGCCAACCAGGAACTTCTCGAAGTTCCACAGCACCGCCGGTGCTGCGTGGATCGGGATCTCCTTGCTGGCCAGGCGCTCACGCAGCGGACCTTCGCCGATCGACCGCGGCTGGGCGGCGGTCAGCTGCTGGTACAGCGGATGGGTATCGTCACCGGCCACGCTGATCTTGGAGAACATCGGGAAGCTGACGTCGTAGGTGAGCTGGCAGAACTGCTGGATCTCCGCCTCGCTGCCCGGCTCCTGGCCGAGGAAGTTGTTGGCGGGGAAGCCCAGTACTTCCAGACCCTGCGCGTGCTTTTCCGCATACAGCGCCTGCAGGCCTTCGTACTGCGGGGTCAGGCCGCACTTGGAGGCGACGTTGACCAGCAGCAGTACCTTGCCCTGGTAGTCGGCAAGCGAGGACGGCTGGCCGTCGATGGTGGTGAGGGAAATGTCCTGGATCGGGGTGCTCACGCGGGGGCTCCGGCAACAGCGGGGAATGGCCCACCAGCATAGCGCCGCGCGATGGCGGTAGTGCCGGCCGCTGGCCGGCAATCGTGCGGCCGTTCGCAAGGGTTCATGCGGTTGCCGGCCAGCGGCCGGCAATACGATCAGTCCACGCAGATCGTGCCCTGCGCCTTGCCGTCATCAATGCGCTGGCGGCAGCCGAAGTTCTGGCGCACATCGCGCTGGCAGGTACCGCTAGCGGCGCTGCCAGCGGCCACCTCGGGACCGGCCAGGCACTGGCCCGTGCAGTCGCTTTTGCGGCTGCAGGCCTTGCCGGCATCGGCATAGGGAATCACGCACTGCTCGCGCTGCAGCCGGCCGAGCCGCTGCAGGGTGCCACCGGCGGCCTGGCAGTCAACGTCGCGCGCTTCGCGATACGCCTCGGCCGCTTCAGGGCTGGTGGCTGCGGCAGGTGCCGCGGTCGTATCGGCAGCCGGTGGTGCGCTGCTGCAGGCGGCAAGCAGCGCGGTCAGGACAAGGCTGGTGAAGCGGCGCAGGCGCATGACGATACCTGATCGAGGCGGACAGGCCGCCAGCATACGCATCGGCGATGCAGGCGGCGTGTCAGCGTGGCTCAGGCCTCGTCGCCGTCACTGCCTTCCTCTGCTGGCAGCGCGTCCGGCAGCAACTGGCGGCTCTGCTCAACCGGCAGCGACTCGACATCCCTCAGCTTGCGGGCGATCGCGCGGGTGCGCACCCCGGTCTGGTCGATCTGCTTGCTGGCCTGGTCCAGCTTGGCCTTCACGTTGTCCAGCACATCGCCGAACTTGCCGAACTCGGTCTTCACCGCACCCAGCAGGCTCCACACCTCGCTGGACCGCTTCTCGATGGCCAGCGTGCGGAAGCCCATCTGCAGGCTGTTGAGCAGTGCGGTGATCGTGGTCGGCCCGGCGACCACCACGCGGTGGTCGCGCTGCAGCAGATCGACCAGGCCGGGGCGCCGGATCACCTCGGCATACAGGCCTTCGGTAGGCAGGAACATCACCGCGAAGTCGGTGGTGTGCGGCGGCACGATGTACTTCTCGCAGATCGACTTGGCCTGCACCTTCACCGCACGCTCCAGCTGCGCACCCTGCACGCGTACCAGTTCGGCGTCACCCTGCTCCTGTGCGTCCAGCAGGCGCTCGTAGTCTTCGCGTGGGAACTTGGAGTCGATCGGCAGCCACACCGGCGTGTCATCGCTGCTGCGGCCCGGCAGGCGCACGGCGATGTCGACCATTTCGCCACTATCCGGGCGTACCTTCACCCCGCGCGCGTACTGCTCCTGGATCAGGGTCTGCTCGAGGATGTTCTCCAGCTGTACTTCACCCCAGCTGCCGCGCGTCTTGACGTTGGTCAGCACGCGCTTGAGGTCACCCACGCCGGTGGCCAGCTGCTGCATCTCGCCGAGGCCGCGCTGCACCTGTTCCAGGCGCTCCGAGACCAGTTTGAAGGACTGGCCAAGGCGTGTTTCCAGGGTGGACTGCAACTTCTCATCCACCGTCACGCGCATCTGTTCCAGCTTCTGCGCATTGTCGCTCTGCAGCGCGCGCAGCTGCTCTTCCAGCGTCGTGCGCATCTCGGCGATGCGCTGCTCGTTGCGCTGGGTCAGTTCCTGCAGGCGCAGGCCAAGGCTTTCAGTCAGGCGCTGCTGCGACTGCGCGCCCTCCTCGCGGCCCTTGCGTGCATCGTCCACCAGGGTCTGCCGCAGCGCGCCGAGCTGGGTATCGGTACGCCCGGTGAGCTCCTGCAGCTGCTGGCCAAACGCATGGATGCGGGCTTCCTGCTGCTGGCCGAAGGTCTCCAGCTGGCCGCGCAGCTCCTGCAGCCGCTGTCCCATCAACGCCGCGCCGCGCTGCTGGCTCTCGGCCGCTTCGGCGCGCGCCTTGCGGGCATCTTCGCCCAGCGCTTCGCGCAGCAGGTCCAGGCGCTGGTCGGTGCGGGTGGACAGATCGGTCAGCGCGCGGGCGAAGCCATCGAGCTGTTCGCGCAGCTCGCTGCGCCCGGCCCGCGCCTCCTCGCGCACCGCCTGTTCCAGGCGGTCATGCGGCGGGCGGCGCAGCAGGGCGACCAGCTGCAGGATGAGCACGGCCAATAGAAGGCCGCCAATGAGCAGATATTCGGTTTGCATGGGGCAAGTGTAGGCTGGCCGAGTCTCAACTGCTGCGTCAGGACCATGGTCGTCCTCTACGGAAAGCCCACCTCCATCAATGTGCGTAAAGTGCTGTGGCTGTGCGCGGGGCTGGATCTGCCCCTGCACCACGAACCGGCCCCCTCGCCGGACCTGCTGGCCACGCTGAACCCCAACCGGCAGGTGCCGGTGCTGCGTGATGGCGACTTCGTGCTGTGGGAATCCAACAGCATCTGCCGCTACCTGGCCGCACGCGCCGGTCGCGAGGATCTGCTGCCACATGCAGCAAAGGACCGGGCCCGGGTGGAGCAGTGGATGGACTGGCAGGCCAGCGACCTCAACAGCGCATGGCGCCATGTGTTCATGGCGCGCGTGCGCCAGCATCCGGACTATCCGGATGACGCCCGTGCCGAGGCCAGCCTGGCGCAGTGGAACCGGCTGATGGGCGTCCTTGATGCACAGCTGGCCACTACCGACGGCTACGTGGCGGGCAACACCTTCACTCTGGCCGACATCGTGCTCGGGCTGTCGAGCCAACGCTGGCGCAGCACGCCGGGCAGCAAGCCGGTACTGGCACACGTAGATGCCTGGTTCGAACGCCTGCGCCAGCAGCCCGGTTTCGCCGAGTATGTCGACAACGGTGTGGCCTGAGCAGTGGCTTCCGCAGCTGTTGGCAGGTGTCGACCTTGGTCGACACGGCTGATCCACGCCATGCGTGGATGAAGCGCTGTAGAGCCGGGCGCAGGCTCGGCTCCACAGAAAAAGCCGGGCCTTACCAGCCTTCCAGCACGATCTTGCCCTTGGCGCGGTGGCTCTCCAGCAGCGCGTGGGCACGCCGCAGGTTGGCCGCGTCGATGCGCCCGAAATGCTCGCCCAGGGTGGTCTGCAGCACGCCTGTGTCGATCAGCTCGGCCACCCGGTTCAACAGGTCATGCTGGCGCTGCATGTCGGCGGTCTTGTAGAGCGGCCGGGTAAACATCGACTCCCAGTGCAGTGACAACGCCTTGCGCTTGAGCGCCATCACGTCGACCTGGCCGGGATCATCGATCAGCCCCAGCTGGCCCTGCGGCGCCAGCAGTTCCACGATCTGCGCGTAGTGCTGGTCGGAGTGGGTCAGGCTGGCCACGTGCTGCACCTCGCTGATGCCGAGCCGCGCCAGGCCCTCGGCCAGCGGCAGGCTGTGGTCGATCACATGGTGTGCGCCCATTGCGTACGCCCAGTCCTGGGTATCCGGACGTGAGGCGGTGCCGATCACCGTCAGTTTCGTCAGCTTCCGCGCCAGCTGCACCAGGATCGAACCGACACCGCCGGCAGCGCCGATCACCAGCAGGGTCTGGCCTTCGCCACCGCCCTCGGGGATGCGCAGGCGGTCGAACAGCAGTTCCCAGGCGGTGATCGCGGTCAGTGGCAGCGCGGCGGCGGCGGCATCGTCGAGGCTGGCCGGCTTGCGGCCGACGCTGCGTTCGTCCACCAGCTGGTACTCGGCGTTGCTGCCCGGGCGATCGATGACGCCGGCGTAGTAGACCGCATCGCCGGGCTGGAACAGGGTCACCTCGCTGCCCACCGCGTCGACGATGCCGACCGCATCCCAGCCCAGCACGCGTGGGCCATCGGTGGCCACGCCGCGACGGACCTTGGTGTCGACCGGGTTCACCGCCACCGCACGTACCGCCACGCGCAGGTCACGCGGGCCAGGCTGCGGCAGCTCCAGTTCGATGTCGATCAGGGCCTGGGCATCATCGATCGGCAGGCCGGCTTGGGTGTAGGCAATGGCGCGCATGGCAGCGGTCCAGTGGGGAAGGAGGCGACAGGTTGCGCCGCACGCGCTCCCGCAGAAAGGCGCAGAATCGGGCAGCACTTTCACTCTGGCAATGAAGATGATCCGCTTCGACGATCTGCAGCTGTTCGTCCGCACTGCCGCACTGGGCAGCTTCTCGCAGGCGGCGCGCGAGGCCGACCTGCTGCCCGGGCAGGTCGCTGCGGCGGTGGCGCGGCTGGAACGCGAGCTGGACCTGCGCCTGTTCGTGCGCACCACCCGCAGCCTGCGCCTCACCGGCGAGGGTGCGCTGTACCTGCCGTATGCGCAGGAGGTACTGGCCACCCTGCGCGAGGGACAGGCGCGCGTGCAGGGCGAGGACACCGAGCTGCACGGCACCCTGCAGCTGTCGGCGCCCTCGGACCTCGGCCGCAACCTGCTGCTGCCCTGGCTGAGCGCCTTCCGAGCTGCGCACCCGCGGCTGCGCCTGCACCTGCGCCTGTCCGACGAGGTGGCCGATGTATTCCGCGACCCGGTCGACGTGGCCATCCGCATCGGCCACTTCGACGACGCCAACTACGTCGCCCTGCCGCTGCTGGAAGGCAATCGACGCGTGCTGGCCGCCTCGCCCGGCTACCTGCAGCGGCGTGGCACGCCCACCCGCCTGGAGGATCTGCGCGAGCACGACTGCCTGGTCTATCAACTCAACGGCCGCGCCTACGATCGCTGGTCATTCGAGGTCGACGGGCGTCGCAGCGTGATTCCGGTGCGCGGTCCGCTGGTCTGCGACGACGCCGATGTAGTGCGACGCTGGGCCGTGGCCGGCGAAGGCATCACTTACAAGTCCTGGCTGGACCTGCGCGAGGACGTGCTGGCCGGGCGCCTGCAGCTGCTGCTCGATGGTGTTGGCAGCAGCATCCCGCTGCAGCTGGTATGCCCGCACCGCAAGCAGTTCTCGCCAGCGGTACGGCAACTGCATGCGCAGCTGCGCCAGCACCTGCAACCGCTGCTGTCTGGCATGCCCACTGGCCTCACCCGCCCCCTGTCGCCAACGGCGGCACTGGCCGACAATGGCGGCCCCCCGTAACAAGAGAACGCCGCCATGCCGTGGATGGGCATCCAGGACCTGTGGACGTTTCTGGTCGCCGTGCTGGTGTTTCTCGCCCTGCCCGGCCCCGGCACCTTCACCCTGCTGACCGCCACCGGCCGTGGCGGCGTGCGTGGTGGCTATACCGCGCTGGCCGGCCTGCTGGTCGGCGACCAGATCCTGATGTGGCTGGCGTTGGCGGGCGTGGCGGCGCTGCTCAAGGCCAACCCGCTGGTGTTCCACGCGGTGCAGTACCTGGGTGCGGCCTACCTGGTGTGGGTCGGCATCAGCCTGCTGCGCACGCCGAAGCACGAGGGCGGCGACGCCGGCCCGATCCGCATGCAGCCGGGCCGCTACTTCCAGCAGGCGATCCTGGTCAGCCTGCTCAATCCGAAGGCGATCCTGTTCTACATGGCCTTCCTGCCATTGTTCATCGATCCGAAGGCGCATCAGGGCATTGCTACCTTCGCGGCGCTGGCGGGCATCATCCTGGTGGTCAGCATCGCCTACTGCTCGATGTTGATCGGCGTGGGCAACCTGGCCCGCCGCCGCCTGATCCAGCACCCGCGAATCAGCGATGCGCTGCGCCGCGTGGCCGGCCTGTTCCTGGTGGGGTTCGGCATCCGGTTGGGGCTGAACGGATGAAACCCTGGTCGACGGCGATGGGCGCCCTGCTGCTTCTGGCCAACACGACCGCCCCGGCGGCCACCGCGCAGGATCATCGCTGCCTGAGCGGCGGCCGCAATGACGGCATCCATCTGGAATGGCGTTGGCTGGATGACGGCCAGGCCGACGTTCGCTATGCCGGGCAGCGCGAACGCCTGCTGCTGCGCCGGGTTTCGATGGAGACCACGGTGCTGGCCGAAGACCGCCCCTACCAGTTCGACAGCGTCTGGGAAGAGCGCATCAACGGGCGCCTCAATGGCCGCTACCTGCTGAGCACGCAGGGCGCGCTGGTGCTGGACCTGAGCTACGAGCGTAGCCGCGACGGACGTCGCACCACCTTCCACGATGACGTCGAGGCCTGGCAGGAAGACGGCTGCCGCTGGCCCGGCAAGGTGGCCGAGTGAGCACCATGGACGACGACACCCTGCTGGAGCGCAGCTGGGAATATCGGGAGGAGACGCTGTACCGGCGGTTGTTCGGCGATACCGGGCCGGGGATCTATCCGATCGACATGGATCTGCTGCGCAACGTCTTCAAGCAGGACCAGATCGACCCGCGCTGGCTGCATGTCGGCGTCAATGCCTGCCCTCCGCACGGTGATCGAAGGCACTGGATCTATGTCAGCTCCGGCCTGTCCAACCCCTGGGAAGGGCGGCACGAAGATGGCGATTCGGGGTTGGGCATCGAACTGATGCTTGAGACGCAGGAAGAAGCGACCTGGGCACTGACCACCTTGCGCTGGTTCACCGCGTACCACCTGCTGCTGTGCCACTCACGCATGCCCGGCAATCCGTTGGCGCCATGGGACCGGCTGAAGCTGGGGGGGCCGGTGGATCACGCAGGGAGCATGCTGCAGGCGGCCGTCTTCGTTCCGTCACTGCATTTTCCTGGACCCCAGCAACTGCCATCGGGACGATTCGACTTCCTGCAGCTGCTGCCGTTGACCCTGGACGAGCATGCGTTCGGCCGCGCCCAGGGCTTCGAAGTGCTGGTGGCCCAGTTGAGAACCCAAGGTGCGGCGCCGGTGGTCGATCCGCAGCGGGTCAGCATCGATCTGGCCCCTGCTCTCACGCTTCAAGCGCCTCCCGGCTCGCCTTGAGGGATCGAATCATTTCGAATCCTGTCGGCATTTGTGCCGATTCCGGCAGAATGCTCGGAGTACAGCCGCGCCGGTGACGCATCTGACCCTCGTATGACCCCCGTCAGTGGTAATGCTGCGCTGCGTTCGGTCACACTCGGGAACTTGTCGTTCTTAGTCACCCCTTCCGAGGCCTGCATGTCCCTGTTCCGGCGCAAGTCCCTAGATTCCGTCACCGTCCACGAAGCCGGCAGGCGCCTGATCCCGACGCTCAGCTGGCCGCACCTGATCGCGCTGGGTATTGGCGCCATCGTCGGTACCGGCATCTACACGCTGATCGGCGTCGGTGCCAACCTGGCCGGCCCGGCGGTGCTGATCTCCTTCGCCATCGCCGGTGCGGTCTGTGCCTGTGCGGCACTGTCCTACGCCGAGCTGTCGACGATGATGCCGGCCGCCGGCAGTGCCTACACCTACAGCTACAGCGCGCTGGGCGAGGTGTTCGCCTGGGTGGTGGGCTGGAGCCTGATCCTGGAGTACTCACTGGTGGTGAGTACGGTCGCGGTGGGCTGGTCCGGCTACTTCGTCGGCTTCCTCGAATGGGTCCACACCCAGTTCGGCTGGAACGTGCACCTGCCAGCGTGGCTCGCAGCCGGCCCGCACGTGGAAGGCGGCATGATCAACCTGCCGGCGATCGTCATCACCTGGCTGGTGGCCGGCATGCTGATGGCCGGCACCAAGGAAAGCGCCACCCTCAATGCCATCCTGGTGGTGTTCAAGCTGATCGCGCTGGCCATCTTCGTGGCCGTGGCCCTGCCCGCCTTCGACAGCGCCAACCTGCAGCCGTTCATGCCGTATGGCTTTGCCAAGTCGATGGGCCCTGATGGCGTCGAACACGGCGTAATGGCGGCGGCAGCGATCATCTTCTTCGCCTTCTACGGCTTCGATGCGATCTCCACCGCCGCCGAAGAAACCAAGAACCCAGGCCGCGACCTGTCGATCGGCATCATCGGTTCGATGATCGGCTGCACCATCGTCTACGTGCTGGTCGCGCTGGCCGCGGTCGGTGCGATGAGCTACGCGGTGTTCGGCCACAGCGCCGAGCCGCTGGCCCTGATCATGCGCCAGCTGGGCCATCCGACCGCGGCGATGGTGATCGGCGTGATCGCGATCATCGCGCTGCCGACGGTGCTGCTGGCCTTCCTGTACGGCCAGAGCCGCATCTTCTTCGTGATGAGCCGCGATGGCCTGCTGCCGCGTGGCCTGTCCAAGGTCAACGCACGTACCGGCACGCCGGTGGCGACCACGCTGTTCACCGCGGTGGTGGTGTCGGCGCTGGCCGGCGTGGCCCGCCTGGACGAGATCGCGGCGCTGGCCAATGCCGGCACCCTGGCCGCGTTCACCGCCGTGGGCATCTGCCTGGTGGTGCTGCGCCTGCGCGAGCCGAACCGCGAACGTACCTTCCGTACCCCGCTGGCCTTCGTGGTTGGTCCGCTGGCCGCGCTGGGCTGCATCTATCTGTTCCTCAGCCTGCCGCACAGCACCCAGCTGTACTTCCTGCTGTGGAACCTGGCCGGCCTGGTGCTGTACTTCCTGTACAGCCGCCGCCACGCGCTGATCGCGAAATAACCGGATCACCGGTAGTGGGGGGGCGGGGGGGGGGCCCGCCCGCCCGGGGGGGGGGGGGCGGGGCGCGCCCGCGCGCGCCGCCCGCCCGGGGGGGGGCACC
>NZ_JAWIRT010000020.1:44563-107299 GCF_036320045.1 Stenotrophomonas sp. SMYL20
CCCCCCGCCCCCCCGGGGGGCCGCCCCGGGGCCGCCCCCCCCCCGTGTCCCCCCCCCCCCCCCCCCCGCCCCGCCCCCCCCACTTCCGCAGGGCGGTCAACCGCCCTGCTTTGCAGCGTAGTCCTGCGCCTGCCGCATCACCCGCAGCAGGTTGCCGCCCCAGATGCCGGCAATCTGCTTCTCGGTATAGCCCTTGCGCAGCAGCCACGCGGTGATCTTCGGCAGCTGGCTGACATCGGGCAGGTCGCTCAGGCCACCGCCGCCATCCCAGTCCAGGCCGATGCCCACGTGCTCGGGGCCGACCACCTTGAGGATGTGCTCGAAGTGGGCGAAGAAGTCGTCGAGGCTGGCATGGCGCACCGGGTGCTCGTGGTCCAGCGCCTGCTCGGCCTTCAGCAGGGCAACGCCCTGTTCGATGCCCATGCCTTCCCAGCCACCCAGCTGCTTGCTCAGCGCTTCCTCGGCCTGCTTGCGCTCGGGCGTCTTTGCGGTGTCGATCAGGTAGCCGCCATAGGCGTTCACCTGGATCACGCCGCCGGCCTTGGCCAGCTTGCGCAGGCGCGCGTCATCCAGATTGCGCGGGTGGTCGTAGACCGCCTTGGCCGAGCTGTGCGACAGCACGAACGGCACCGGCATCATCGCCAGCAGGTCGTCGAACACCGCGTCGGACGCATGCGACTGGTCGATCACGATGCCCAGCTTCACTGCTTGCCGCACCAGATCCTTGCCCGCCGGGCTCAGGCCTTTCCACTCCGCCCCTTTGGGGTCGGTGGCCGAATCGGCAAACTCGTTGTTGGCGAAGTGCACGGTGCTGAGCAGGCGCAGGCCGGCGCGGTGGTAGAACGACAGCAGGCTCGGGTCTTCCACCAGCGGGCTGGCGTTTTCCATGCTGATGTAGACCACGCGCTTGCCGGCGGCCTTGATCCGCGCCGCGTCATCTGCGGTCAATGCCAGCGCGAAGCGCTCGGGGTTGGCCGCCAGCATTTCGCGGATCTCCAGCAGCCGCTGCAGGCCATGGTCACGCTCGGCGAGGTGCGCGGCGGGGCTGCGGTCGCCCTGATCGGTGTAGATCGCCCAGAAACCGCCGTCCAGCGCACCTTCGACCATGCGCGGGTAGTCGACCTGCGAAAGCGCGTTGCGGTCGTGACGCTGCTCGATGTCGAAGCCCGTTCGGCCGAAATTGGCCGGCGTATCCAGGTGGCTGTCGAGGGTGACCAGGCGCTGCTGCAGGGCCTTGGCGCGCGCCAGCTCCTGTGCGCTGAACTCGATGGCATGAGCCGACAGCGGCGCGCACAGCGCCAGGGCAAGCACGACGGACAGGTGGCGCAACGATGGCATGGGCTCTCACCGGCAATGGGAAGAGCCCGACCATAGCGCTGCGGCCCGCGGATTTGTAGAGTCGAACTGTGCTCGACTGATCAGGCACCGCGAGTCGAGCATCGCTCGACTCTACATCTGGAAATCAATCCACCACGCGGCAGAACACGGCCTTGAGGTAACGCGATTCCTGCACGTGGGCCATGAACGGATGGTCCGGACCGGCGCCGGCCACCTTCAGGATCTGGATCGTGCGGCCGGAGAAATAGGCCGCGCGGCGCAGCATGTCGAGGAACTGGTCCTCGGCCACCAGGCCGGTGCAGGAGAACGTGGCGAACAGGCCACCGGGCTTGACCACGCCCAGCGCCAGCTTGTTCATGTCCAGGTACTTCTTCAGCGCAGTGATGACCTGGTCGCGGTCGCGGGTCATCTTCGCCGGGTCCAGGATCACCACGTCGTACTGCTCACCGCGGTTGGCGGCGTCGCGCAGCCACGGGAAGATGTCGGACTGGACGAACTTCGGGCGCACGTTGTTCAGGCGCGAATTGCCCTTGGCGATCTGGATGACGTCTTCATCGATGTCGATGCCGACCACTTCAGTGGCACCACGCGCCGCTGCGTACACGGCGAAACCGCCGGTGTTGCAGCACAGGTCGAGCACGCTCTTGCCTTCCACCTGCTGGCTCAGCCACTCGCGGTTCTCGCGCTGGTCGGCAAAGAAGCCGGTCTTGTGCGCACCGGCCGGGTCAGCGCGGAACTTGATGCCGTACTCGGTGATCACCGCCGCTTCGGTGGTGGTGTTGCCGTGGAAGTCGAAGCTTTCCTGCTTCTGCACGTGCTCGTCGGCAAAGCTGTGGAAGCGGCAGCCCGGGAACTGCTCGCGCAGGGCGTCGTAGATCCACTCGCGGTGGCGGAACATGCCGGCGGCGAAGAATTCGACCACCACCAAGTCGCCGTAGCGGTCCACCACCAGGCCGGACAGGCCATCGCCCTCGCTGTGCACCACGCGCCAGGCGTCGGACACCGCGTCGAGCTTCAGCACCTCACGGCGCAGCGACACCGCCTGGGCGATCTTGCGCGAGAACCAGCCAGCATCGACCGGCACGTTCTGGTCGGTTTCGAGGATGCGCACGGCAATGCGCGAGTGCCCGTTGTAGAACCCGCGGCCGATGAACTCCCCGTCCACGCCGACCACGTCGACGATGGAACCGGGCTTGGGCCGGACGGTCGGCTTCTCGACCAGTTTCTGGAAGATCCACGGGTGGCTGGAACGCCACGCATTCTTGAGGCGGACAATCGGAAGGGGGGTATTCATCCACCTATTGTAGCCGGGGGGCGCTTTCGTAGAGTCGAGCTGGCGCGACGGGCGTTGCTGAACGGCCCGGGCAATGCGTGCCAACCAAGGTTGGCATCTACCAGGGCGGGGGCCCCGGCCGCCCGGCATTTGACGGCAGCCCGGCCAGGCCGCAGAATCGGCGCCAGAAGGGGAGTAGCTCCCAGACGTTGTCGCCGTCATTTCGAGCCCGCAGGCTCCGGTGCAACGGCAGTTCCAGCCGACTGGAACTGCGAGCGAGACCTTCGCCGTACTGGCGAAGCTCTGTCCCTGGATCCCCCTCCCGATCCTCCGTTGCAGATCCTCGCCGTCCGGCCTGGCATTCATCTTTCCAACGGACATTCCCAATGCAGACGATCGGTAACGTGTGGTTGTGGGGCGGCTTCGCAGCGGTGGTGGTCATCGCCCTGCTGGTCGACCTCGTGTTGATGCGCCATGGTGGACCGCACAAGGTCACCTTCAAGGAGGCCCTGTGGTGGTCCATCGGCTGGGTCGCGCTGGCCCTGCTGTTCAATGCGGGCCTCTGGTACTACCTGAATGAGACCGCGGGCCAGGTGGTGGCCAACAAGGTCGGCCTCGAATTCCTGACCGGTTACCTGGTCGAGAAGGCGCTGGCGGTCGACAACATCTTTGTCTTCCTGATGATCATGAGCTACTTCGCGGTGCCGGAGGAGCAGCGCCAGAAGGTGCTGATCATCGGCATCCTGGGCGCGATCGTGCTGCGTACGATCATGATCTTCGCCGGCAGCGTGCTGATCACCCAGTTCCATTGGCTGCTCTACGTGTTCGGCGCCTTCCTGCTGTTCACCGGCTGGAAGATGTGGTTCGCCGCCGGGCAGGAGCCGGACCTGGAGGCCAACCCCGCCCTGCGCTGGATGCGCAAGCACCTGCGCCTGCTGCCGGATTACGCGGGCAATGCGCTGAGCGTGAAGCGCGACGGCGTGCGCTGGTTCACCCCGCTGTTCGCGGTACTGATCCTGATCGCGGTCACCGACGTGATCTTCGCGGTGGACAGCATCCCGGCGATCTTCGCGATCACCACCGACCCGTTCATCGTGCTCACCTCCAACGTGTTCGCGGTGCTGGGCCTGCGTGCGATGTTCTTCCTGCTGGCCGGCATGGCCGACCGCTTCCACCTGCTGCCGTACGGCCTGGCGCTGGTGCTGGGCTTCATCGGCATCAAGATGATGATCATCGACCTGTTCAAGATCCCGACCCCGATCTCGCTGGGCGTGGTGGCGGTGATCATCGCCGCTACCGTGGTGTTGAGCCTGAAGTACCCGCCGAAGGAAGGCGAAGGCCAGGCCTGAGCCTGACCCGCTGGATGGCGCGGCCGGTGGGATTGTCCCGCCGGCCGTTTCCACTCTCCCGCAGCGGTGGCCTTGGTTTCGCGCCAACCACCGCCATTGCTGAGGTATGAACAACAACGCGCCCCTGCCCGCCGGCGACGTGCCGGCCCCCCGCAATGACCGCTCGCGCATCCTGCGGGCGTTCAATGTCAGCCTGGCCGCCGTGCTGGTGCTGGTGGCCGTGTTCGCCCTGCAGGGCACGTTCGACTGGCGACCGTGGGCGGTCGCGCCACTGGAAGCCAAGGGCCTGCTTGGCCTGATCGGCGGCCCGATGCTGCATGCCTCGGTCGAGCACATCGTCGCCAACAGCATCGCCATCCTGATCCTCGGCACGCTGGCCGGCAGCGTCTACCCGAAAGCCACTGTGCGCGCCCTGCCCCTGCTGTGGCTGGGCTCGGGCATCGGTGCGTGGATGCTGGGCAATCCGGGCAGCGTGCACCTGGGCGCCAGCGGCGTCACCCACGGCCTGATGTTCCTGCTGGCCAGCCTCGGCCTGCTGCGCCGTGACCGTGCGGCGATCGCCACTGGCCTGATCGGCATGCTGTTCTACGGCGGCATGCTGATGACCATCCTGCCGCACGCCGACGGCGTGTCCTGGCAGTCGCACATGGGCGGTGCCTTCGCCGGCATCATCGCCGCGCTGCTGTTCCGCAACGCCGACCCACTGCCGCCGCGCCCGCGCTACAGCTGGGAGGACGAAGAAGAAGACGTCGAACCGCTGCCCGACGATGAGCTGGAGCCGCCGTCACCGCAGCGCGTGCCGGTGCTGTGGCAGCCGCGCGAGGGCCAGGACTACGTGGTGATCCCGTTCCGCCGGCCGGACGAGCCGCGCGGTTGATCGGGTGACGGGGTCCGGCATCTTCATGACCCAGTAGTGGCCGACCTTGGTCGGCGCTCCTGCTGCATGCCAACCAAGGTTGGCAACTACCAGAGCATTCCGTCACATCCGGTAGCGCCGGGCCATGCCCGGCGGCATTGGCCGGTCAGTTCGCCGCATTCCCCGCCGTGCCCATGCCATCCACCGCCTGCCGGCCCAGTGCCGGATCATCGGTGAAGAACGCATCGATGCCAGTGGCCAGATAGGCGCGCATCTCGGCGACCGAACCCTCGGCATTGCGCGCGTTGTCGGCGCCCTTGCGCAGGTTGCTGGCCTGGAAATGGTTCTCCGGGCGGAAGGTATACGGAATCACCATCAGGCCCACTGCATGTGCGTCCTGTACCAGCGTGGTCGGTGTCCCCAGTGCACCCTTGGCGTCCAGCGGAATGATCGAGCGCAGCTCCGGGCCGATGCTGTCGGCGTAGCTGGCAATGTCCTTCAGTCCGGCCGGCGTCATCATCTGCGCGTAGGTCAGCTTGCCACCGGCCTTGGCGATGTCGGCCGGCTGGGTATCGCCTTTCCAAAGCAGCTGCAGCAGGCGGATGTTGCTGCCCCGCCCGATCTTGCCGCGCAGGTAGCGCAGGTTGGCGGTCTCGAACGACTGGATGGTGACCGGGCCCACGTTGGTATAGGCATTGCCGCGCAGCGCGGCCAGCAGCTTGTCTTCCATCGGCAGGCCGATCGACTGGAAGTAGGTCGGATGCTTGATCTCCGGCACCAGGCCGATGCCGCGGTTGGCGCGGCCGGCCTGCTGCACCAGGAACGCCAGGATCTCGTCGAGGCTGGCGATGCGGAACTGGCCATCGTAGGCGGTGCTGCGCAGTTCCGGCAGGCGTTCACGCGCGTACAGCGTCTTCAGCTCGGCCAGGGTGAAGTCTTCGGTGAACCAGCCATCGACCTTCTGCCCGTCGATGACCTTGCTGGTGCGGCGGCTGGCGAATTCCGGATGCGAGGCGACATCGGTGGTGCCACTGATCTCGTTCTCGTGGCGGGCCACCATCACCCCGTCCTTGGTCATCACCAGGTCCGGTTCGATGTAGTCGGCGCCATCGGCGATGGCCTGCGCATAGGCCGCCAGGGTGTGCTCGGGCAGCAGTGCGCTTGCCCCGCGGTGGCCATAGACCGACACCTTGTGCGCGGCCGGGGTGGAGGATTCAGCACTCATGGCCACCGATGGTGCCACGGCCAGCGACAACAGCAACGCACAACCCCACGACTTCACTGCGACTTCCCCAAGCGGTATGTGATGGGCGTCAGTATGCGGCGGCAATGTGACAGGCGGGGGACCCCATGGATCCGGTAGTCGCCGACCTTGGTCGGCGCTCTGCCAGTCGGCGTCCATGACCCCGGGCGTCCTGTGCCAACCAAGGTTGGCACCTACCAGAGCGAAGGTTGGCACCTGCCAGAGCATGAGCCGAGCAATTGATCGATGACGGGGTCAGAGATCCCTTCGGGGATCTGGCCCCGACCTTACTTGCCGTAGAAAAAGAAGTATTAAAAGAAGTACGTACACACCGCTCACAACCCGAAGTGCGGGTATCGGGGCCAGATGTGCCAGCCCGCTTCCGGCAACTGCCGCAGGATCAGCAGCGGGTTCTCACCGCGCGTCTCAGGGGCTTGCCTCCGGAGCAACGCCTGGCGGTGCTGGCCGAGTGGGACGTGCGCTGCGAATCAGGTGGCGTGCACAACGCCATCGCCTACCTCTACGGGTTGATCAAGAAGGCCGTGGAAGGCATGTTCAAGCTCTGGGCGGCGCGCAAATCCACCCCGCAGCAGACACCCGTGCAGGCCGTCAGCAACAGCCAGCATGGCTCGCCGCCGGCTCTTTCTCCATCGTCCAGCAGCCAAGCCGCAAAGCCTGCATCGCGCGAGGTAGCGCAACGGCATCTGGATCAGATCAGGCGCAGTTGAAGACCCCATCGCTGCCCATCGGACAGATCATCGGGTGCATGGCTGACAGCGGAATGCTGCTAACAGCCCCGGGAAACACGCCTGCTGCTGCAAGGTTGGGGCCACTGGGCTCGGCGTGAGACAGACGGGGGCCGTCACTGCCCGCCGCAGTGACGGCCCGGCGAAATGCAGCAGGAATGCGGGTTGGCGCGGCGTCGCATTGATGGCTGCGCACATGACGATGCCCCGGCACACTGGCCCAGCAACGACCTGCCGGTGGGTATGAACACCGGAACCCTGGCGCAGGTTCCTGCAAGCGCCGACCCGGCTCGCCGGACGGAACCATCCCAGGCATACCCAGGCTCGCTTGGTGTGCCGCCCTACCCATGGGCAGAGCCTTCCTCATCCTCGGCGTGATTCGTCTCGCCATCGTCGTAACACACATCCGCCGTTCCAGGCACTCGTCGCGGGTCGCCCGACCTGCCGGCTTCTTTCCACCACTGCACAACAGGAGGCACCCATCCCAGCACATCGCGTTGTTGTCCCTTGCAACTCTTCCGCCCGGCCTTCCCACAGGAAGCAAGGCGGACGCCTCATTCGAGGCCACAGGTGAACTGAGCACCTGGCCCTTGCCCTTCGGGGATCTCACCTTGGCGAGTTGGCAAAAACACTGACCGTTTGCTTCTCAGCCCCGACAACCGATGGAACAACGCCGCGATGGACGACCTGACCTATACCTTGCGCCAGCTCTGCCTGCGCAACCGCGACGGCAGCCACGCCACCCAGGCTGACCGGCAACGGTCGCTGAGTCTGGCCGCACGCCAACTGCGCGAAGCAGGTTTCCGCCAGATGCGGGCCATCTCGCTCAAAGGCAAGCATGTCGAAGCCCTGTTGCAGCGTTGGCAAGCCGAAGGCCTGTCGGCAGGCACGATCAAGAACCGCATGGCGCACCTGCGCTGGTGGGCAGAGAAGGTCGGCAAGGCAGGCATCCTGCCAACGAACAACACCAGGCTGGGCATCCCTGACCGTCGCTATGTGACCAACGAAAGCAAGGCCAAGGAATTGGGCGACGGACTGGACAGAATCTCCGATCCACACGTTCGCATGAGCCTGCGCCTGCAAGCGGCCTTTGGCCTGCGGCGGGAAGAGTCCATCAAGTTCCAGCCCCGCTATGCCGACCGTGGGGATCACATCGCCATCAAGGGGTCATGGGCCAAGGGTGGGCGCGACCGGACAGTGCCGATCACGACGCCGGAACAACGTGCGGTGCTGGACGATGCTCACCGCCTAGCTGGTTCGGGCTCGCTGATCCCGACGCACAAGACCTACATCCAGCAACGGCATGCCTACGACGGCCAGTGCAAGGCAGCGGGCCTGAGCAACATGCACGGACTGCGGCATCGGTACGCGCAGATGCGATATGAGGCACAAACGGGGTGGAAGGCACCTGCGGCGGGGGGGGGCGCCGACTGCGGCGCTGACACACAAACAACTCGCCCAAGATAATGCCGCACGGCAAAGAATCAGCCGAGAACTTGGGCATGAGCGGATCCAGATTACAGCGGTGTATCTTGGACGATAGATTACTTTTCAGATTGATCCACCTACACCCTTGAACTTCTCAACAAAGGCCGCGATCTTCTGGAAGACAGTCTGCTTCTTGGTCAGAAATTGCGGGTTCAATGGGCTCATCTTGGGCAGAACCGCGTTGAGTTCGGTGCCGTTTTCGCTGGCGAACTCACGCTTGAGTGAGGTGATGATGTAGCGCTTCGCAGCCTCGGCGTAGAGGCTTTCCGAAGTGATCAACTCCTGCGCCTCACGCTGCTGCTCAGCCTGGGCGAACTTGAAGAACGCATCGATCACGCTGGCCTTGTCACCGATCTGGTCCAAATCGGTCTGGTTGATGAAGTCCACCACTAGACTTTCTTTCGCGCGGTTGCCCAGGCTGGCGCGAATCACACGCCGCACCTCATCCACCAGTTCAGTCTTGCTCTTGGTCTTCTTGTTGTGCTCGAAGATCAGTTCCAGGATGTAGTCCAGGTTGATTTCCTGTGACCTCAATAGGTCCACCTCAAAGACCACGTCATCCCAGTCAATGGTGGACTTCTCTTTCTCGGCCCCCGCCTTCTCTCGGCGTAGCCAGTCGCGCACGTCGTTGTAGGTCGAGCGATAGTCCTGAATCTTCCGCTCGGGCGGGAGCGTGACGGCTTGCAGCGCGGTCAGATCTTCGTCACTCAGGTAGTGCTTGGCCTTGAACGCCTCAACTGCGGCAGCGTCGGCCAGATCGACGCTTTGCAACTCCTTCAAGCTGGCAAATTCGTCATAGTTCTGCAGCACGTTCTCCACGCGCAGGTACTCGCCGAACAGCTTGGCAAACGCCTTCTTGTCGGCCTCCTTCTCAATGGCCGCAGGGTCGGGGAAACGCTCTTCCAGCTCCTGCACCACATCCTTGAAGCCCCTCCGTGCCTCGCCGGTAGCCGCATCGGTGAAGCCTTCCATGTACTCCTTGTAGCTCTTCTCCAGCACCACGTTCTTGGTGTTCTTGTCACCGAACAGGGTGATGGCGTCGATGGTCGCTTGCTCCAGATCGCGGAACGTGACGATGTTGCCGAAGGTCTTGGTAGCGTCAAAGATGCGGTTGGTACGCGAGTAGGCCTGCATCAGTCCGTGGAAGCGCAGGTTCTTGTCGACAAACAGTGTATTGAGCATGGGCGCATCAAAACCAGTCAGGAACATGCCCACCACGATGAGCAGGTCGATTTCCTTGGCCTTCACCTGTTTGGCCAGATCGCGGTAGTAGTTCTGGAAGCCGTTGCTATCCACGCTGAAGTTGGTCTTGAACAGCGCGTTGTAGTCGGCGATGGCCGCGCTCAGGAACTCCTTTGCACTGCTGTTCATGGCCGAGACATCAAAGTTCTCGTCCTGGATGTCGCCAATCGCGTCCTGCTCTTCGTTGGCGGCGAACGAGAAGATGGTGGCCACCTTCAGCGGCTTCTCGCTGGTCTTCTGCAACTCGCGGAAGCACTCGTAGTACAGCTTGGCAGCATCCACGCTGCTGACGGCAAACATGGCGTTGAAGCCCTTGTTGCCCGCATGCTGGCGATGGGTCTTTTGCCGGAAGTTGTTCAGGATGTACTGGGTGATCTCGCGGATGCGATCCGGGTGCAGCAGGGCCTGCTTGTTTTCGGCTGCACTCAGCTTCTTCTCGTCCTGCTCGGTCTCGATGGCCTTGAACTGCGGACGAACGTCGTTGTAGTCCACCTTGAACTTCAACACCTTCTCGTCGCGAATGGCATCGGTGATCACGTACGAGTGCAGCTCACGGCCAAACACGCTCGCTGTGGTCTCGGCACCCAAAGCGTTCTCCGGGAAGATGGGTGTGCCGGTGAAGCCGAACTGGCAGAACTTCTTGAACTTTTTCTTCAAGTTCTTCTGTGCTTCGCCAAACTGGCTGCGGTGGCACTCGTCGAAGATGAACACCACTTGCTTGCCGTAGATGGGCAGGTCTGCCTCGCTCTTCATCAGGTTGTTGAGCTTCTGGATGGTGGTGACGACGATCTTGTTGTCGTCCTTCTCCAAGTTGCGCTTCAAGCCTGCCGTGCTATCCGAGCCGTTCACGCTGTCCGGCGAGAAGCGTTGGTATTCCTTCATGGTCTGGTAGTCCAGATCCTTGCGGTCTACCACGAAGAACACCTTATCGATGAAGTCCAGCTCGGTGGCCAGGCGCGCGGCCTTGAAACTGGTCAGGGTCTTGCCGCTGCCGGTGGTGTGCCAGATGAAGCCGCCGCTTTCTGTGTTGCTCCAGTTTTTGGCCTGATGGCTGCTCTTGATCTTCCACAGAATGCGTTCCGTGGCGGCGATCTGGTAAGGCCGCATCACCAGCAGCGTGTTGCTGACGTCAAACACCGAATAATGCAGCAGCACATTGAGCAGCGTGTGCTTCTGGAAGAAAGTGGCCGTGAAGTCCTTCAGGTCGCGGATCAAGCTGTTGTCCGCCTTCGCCCAGTTCATGGTGAAGTCGAAGCTGTTCTTGTTGCGCTGCGTGGTGTTGGCGAAGTAGCGGCTGTCGGTGCCGTTCGAGATCACGAACAGTTGCAGATACTTGAACAGGGAGTGCTCGCTGTTGAAGCTCTCCTTGCTGTAGCGGTGCACTTGGTTGAAGGCTTCCCGGATCGCCACGCCGCGCTTTTTCAGTTCCACCTGCACCAGTGGCAGGCCATTGACCAGGATGGTCACGTCATAGCGGTTGGCGTGCGTGCCTGCCTGCTCAAACTGCTTGATCACCTGTACCTTGTTGCGGGTGATGTTTTTCTTGTCCAGCAGGTAGATGTTCTGGATGCGCCCGTCGTCAAAGACAAAATCGTGGATGTAGTCGTCGTGAATCTTGCGGGTTTTCTCGACAATGCCATCACTGGGCTTGTCCAGCCAAGATTCGACGAACCGCAGCCATTCACCGTCGGTGAACTGCACGGCATTGAGCGCCTGCAGTTGCACGCGTACGTTGGCCAGCAGATCGACAGGGGTCCTGATGAACTGAGCGAACTCGTAGCCCTGATTGACCAAATCTTGGATCAGCTCGCGCTCCAGATCGCTTTCGCTTTGGTAGTGCTCAGAGACCTTCCACTCCCGGGTGTACTGGTCGAGGACGATGAAGTTCTTGGACTCAGCGATGGCCTTGTAATCAAACATTTTCGGCCTCCTGCTTTTTGAAACGGTAGGTGTCGCCTAAAAATGAAACCAGCTGAGCAAGCCTTTCCTTATCAGATTCTTCTATCTCAGCCACTTCTTCACCTGCGTGTGCAGAATGACTAGACAGATTCAGGATTCTGTTTGCAAATGGGTCCGGCACACCATCTGAAGTCGTCTGAAGCAAATCTTCCCATCGTAGATAACCCAGAAATGTCGCCGTCTTTTCGAGAATGTTTCTCAAGAAATTGAAGTGATACTTCTTTATCTGTCCGTCCTTTATGGCGGATCGCAATTCCGCCAGCAAGAACAAGTGATAAGAGAAAGGGTGGTCATTAGACGTGATTAAATCAAAATTTCCATCGGCCTTCTTCTCCAGCCTGTATTTCTCAGATTGCCCACGCTTATAAATCCAGGATGAACTGCCATCCTGATTGCGTTTTTTTAAATCGTTGTTAAGCTCATTGTGCAAAACGTTGTAAAAAAGAGGGCTGTGCGTTGTTATCACAAACCTCAATCCATGGCCATCAACATAGGCGCTTTTTTTAATTAGTCCAGCCAAATCAACAGCAAGTTCTATGAGATGACCGTCATCCAATGAACTTACCGGGTCATCGATAAAAACATACTTCAAGCTGTTGAATTTATCGGTGATCCTATTTGCTACATTCCCCTCATTACGTATCAATACAACCTGCTCCAAAAGCGTATACAAAACACTCCAAATAAAATTACTTTCTTCGCCTTTGGAGACTTTTATTATTTCGTATTGGCCCTGAATTGGGGCATCGACAACACTTGCTTCCGAATCGGCTTGAGCGGCGACAACAGGCTTATTGATAGGCACCTGGAAAGAAATTTCCGAAAAGGCTGGCACGACCAAGTCAATCTCTTGTTCGTCAAAATTTCTAATCTTCTTTGTATATCTTTGATTGAATACCGGATTGGTATTGCTGCTCGTATACCGTTGAAAGTTTGATGCAATGTTGCCGTCTTCACCCAAATCTTGGAGTATCGTTATTAGCCAGTCCGTAAAAGTATTCGGTTGAACCTTAAGCTTGGGTTCAATGTCGCTGTCTAAGTCGTTATCCCAGTAAAATAAGTCTTCAGTGAACGCGTTGTAATAAAGTATCTTGTTCCGCGGCGGGTCTACTTCTCCTCCGTTGTGATCCTCGGAGTTCTTTGGCGCAATTAAATCCTTGAACGCCCGGGATAGCCGAGTTTTGCCTGATCCGTTGAATGCATAGATTAGTTGCACCTTTTTGTTGGCATCTTGTAGCTGTTGCGCAATCTGCGCGAGTGTCTTTCCCATGTTATGCCTTCACCTCTTCCGGCTTTGGAAAGCTCATCAGCAGATCACGGTAGTACTCGTATTGCTTTTGGCGCAGCTCGATCTCGTGGGGCAAGCCTTCAGTTAGGGATGTGGTTAGGGCGTGGAACTTATCAAGGATGCCCGCAATACGCTGTTGCTCGAACATTGAAGGAAATGGGATTTTTAATCCTTTTAAAAGGCCGCCCGTCACTAGAGGCTGTCCACCACCCACTGCGTACTGATTTAGATTCATTTGCGTTAGTTGATGAAATGCGAAACGAATATTCCATTCATCTTTGGGGCGAACTATGAGCGTGTTGTCGGATACGTCAAAGGTTCCGGACACTGCATTAACTCGCCCGGCATTCGCACCGACGCGCGCAACCAGAAGTACTTTGCCCAAGTATGCTGCTTCGCTAGTGAACCCGATCAAACCTGTCGATCCATAGACTGGGATAGGACCATCTGTGGCTCGATCCTTATTTCGTCCTGATGCAATACTTCTTGTAACGTCTTCCAGGGTCTTCCACTCAACGTCACTATCGTCAAAACTCAACAACTGATCACGATAGTATTTGTATTGTTTCCTGCGGGCAGTCAGCTCAGCGGTCAGCTCGGCGGTCAGCTCGGTGAAGGCGTCCAGGATGCGGACGATTTCGGCTTGGATTTCAAGCGATTTTTTTGGATTGTCGGGGCAGGGGATGGGTACTTGTATCTTCCTAAACCTCTCTTTGGAAATATTGAAGCGAGTGACGCCGCTTGCGGTTTTTGCAATTTCCATCCGCATGAAGCTACTTCTAAAAAGATGCTTCACAAAGCCCGGACTCAGAGGGACGTCTTGGTTGAACCTGACCCCAAAAGAAAAACTGTTTAGATAGATCGGACCTTCGAAATCCTCGACGACCACCGAGGACATACCGGCTTCTTCCGCAATTTCGGAAGATCCAGTGAACAAAACGTCACCAATCTTAATGCTGTTCTGCTTTTCTGATTCTGACACCTTCACATTTTCAAGGCAGGAAAAATCAATGCTTGAATTTGCGAAGATGTTTTTGTACGTTACATACTTGGCACATCCTCCCTCAAAGTCTTTCTTGCTTTTTCCAGTAAGCCCCCCGTAGAAAGACGAGATTTCTCCCAGTGGCCGCCACTGAACATCAGCTTCGTCCAAAATCTTGACCAAGAAGTTCACGTCGCTCATGCCTCCAGCTCCTCGCCTTCAATCTCAGCGACGATGGCATCAATATCCCTCCGAAGCTGGTCAATCCTGGCGACAGTGGATTTCAGCTCGGCGTTGAGCTGAGCAATGTCCACCACTTCACGTGTGTCTTCGGGTTCCACGTAGCTACTGACCGAGAGGTCGTAGTCATTGGCCGCCACCTGCTCCAAGGGCACCGATTTGGAAAAGTGATCGACATTTTCCTTGCTGTCGAACACCGCCATGATTTGCTCGATATGCGAATCCAGCAGGACGTTGTTATTGGTTTCTTTCTTGAATAGCCCGCTGGCGTCGATGAACTGAGTAGTGGTGTCTTTCTTATTTTTCGCCAGCACCAGAATGTTCACCGCAATGGTTGTGCCGTAAAACAGGTTGGGCGCGAGCGAGATCACGGTTTCCGCGTAGTTGTTATCCACCAGATACTGGCGGATTTTCTGCTCAGCCCCACCCCGGTAGAAGATGCCGGGGAAACAGACAATCGCAGCGCGGCCTTTGCTGGAGAGGTAGCTGAGCGCGTGCAATACAAAGGCAAAGTCGGCCTTGGACTTTGGCGCGAGTACGCCGGCCGGGGCAAAGCGTTCGTCGTTGATCAGCGTGGGGTCGTCGCTGCCGATCCACTTCACCGAATACGGCGGGTTGGAGACGATGGCGTCAAATGGCCGGTCGTCAGCGAAATGCGGCTCCTCCAACGTGTTGCCCAACTGGATGTTGAACTTGTCGTAGTTCACGTTGTGCAAGAACATGTTCATCCGCGCCAGGTTGTACGTGGTGTGGTTGATTTCTTGCCCAAAGAACCCGTCTTCGATCAGGTGTTGGTCGAAGTGCTTCTTGGCTTGCAGCAGCAGCGAGCCAGAGCCGCAGGCGGGGTCATAAATCTTGTTGACGCTGGTTTGCTTGTGCATGGCCAGCTGGGCGATCAGCTTGGACACATGCTGCGGCGTGAAAAACTCGCCGCCCGACTTGCCCGCGTTCGCCGCGTAGTTCGAAATCAGGAATTCGTAGGCGTCCCCGAACAGATCGATGTGGCTGGCATCGAAACCGCCGAAGTCCAGCTCCGCCACGCGTTTGAGCACTTTGGACAGACGATCGTTCTTGTCCTTGACGGTGTTGCCCAGGCGGTTGCTGGTGGTGTCGAAATCCGCAAACAGGCCTTTGATATCGCGTTCGGAGGGGTAGCCGTTGGCGGAGGCCTCAATGGCGGAAAAGATGTTGGCCAGATCGGTATTCAGGCTCTCGTTGGTGTTGGCGTTGGCCGCCATGTTGACGAAGAGCTGGCTGGGGTAGATGAAGTAGCCCTTGGTCTTGATGGCGTCATCTTTGGCGGCCGCGATGTTCGGATCACTGTCTGCCATGGCGGCGTAATTGACAGAAGGGTCACCGCCGGTGATGTAGTCGATGAAGTTCTCGCTGATGAAGCGATAGAACAGGGTGCCCAGCACGTATTGCTTGAAGTCCCACCCATCGACGGCACCGCGGACGTCATTGGCGATATCCCAGATCTTGCGCTGTAGTGCGGTGCGTTGTTCGTTGCTTGTCATCTTAAAAGTCCAGTTTTGATTCGTTGGGTCCGGCTCAGGCTTAACGCTTGAACTGGAGGAAATGAGTTGTTACGGCAAGAGGGCCGAGGTCTATCTCCCGGCTTTCTTCGCCTTGGGTCGATAGAAATCCTTGATTCTTCAGGCGAATGCCGACGTATCGCTCAGCTTTTATCGCCCATCTATCGACGATAGAACGCAGGTTGTCCGATAGACTGGTCATGCCACGGCCCAGTACCGCCGCCAGCGGTTGTCACCCTCAAAGCGGACTTCCCCGCGCCCGATCAGCTCTTCCAGCGCGCGCTTGACTTGCTTGGGATGAATCTCCCCGCCAACGCGTTTATGTATGTCACTGATCGCAGACCTTGGATAGCGCTGCAAATCTTCAAGTACAAGTGCTGCCAAGCGGTGCGGCTCGATGCGCTTGAGCGTGGTGGACGTGGAGAAGTCCAGGCTGCGCAACAGTTCCGGATCAATGAAGTAGCGCGTGGCCTGGGTTCGGCCGACACTACGCACCAGCTGCCATTCCAGCGGACGTTTGAGCCACGCGGACAGCGATTCGACCGATGGAAGCTCCAGCGCCTGGGCCAGTTCCCGGGCTGTCAGGGCATCATGTTGCGCCAGCAACCCCAGAGCGATGCGTTCGCGCTGGGTCAACTGATAGGTCTGGTCGGCCTTCGCAATGAAGTCGATGACTTCGGGCTTGATGATGCGACGGTGCACCGTCACCTGCACGCGATCATGCCGTTCGGACAGTTCCGGCGCGGGCCGACCTTGCGACAGCAGCACCTCGAACATCTTGTCGAAGCCACTGCCTTCCCGCTCCATCAGCTTGAGGTCGTGGAACAGGCGCGCAAGGTGTTCGTTGCGGCGTACCGTCGTGTGCAGGATATTTTGTGGAGTGACGCCCAAGGGAAGCAGGCCAGGATTGACGACTTCAAGCCGGTCAGGGTGCAGGTTCAGGAAGATGTCGCCTCGCTGGGTGTAGGGGCGATGTACGAGGGCATTGACCAGCAATTCGCGCACCACGATCTCATCGAATGCAGGCACGTTCTGGCGGTACAGGCCATCGGGCAGTTCATAACGCTCCCGGAAATCCGGCACCCCCTGCCAGACGGCCTCGATCAGCTCCATCGGGTTCAACGTGTGGTCGTCCCAAGGCAGTTTGTTGACCTTCTGCTCATGTTCGTCGTACTTGATGAACTGGATGACTGGTGCGGTTGCCAGTTGCGCCCGGTGCTGCTGCTTGCCGATGCACAGGATGCCGAGGTGGGTCAGGTACTGGCCTTGTGCAAGCTGGTAGTGATCAAGCAGTTCCTCATCATCCTTTTCCTTGACAGATGCTTTGACGCGGTCGGATGCGCGCAGGGCGTTCAGCAGGCGGTTGAACTGGGCGGTGTCGCGCTCCGCGCGGGGGATGTACAGGGTGGTCTGGGTTTCCCAGGGCAGCGCGCTGCGCTCGGTTGCCAAACGCATCACCTCGTCACCGGTAACCGGCTTGCTCTGGTCTGCGACGCGCAGGAAGTAACGGCCGTCGGTGGTCGAGGCGACAGCAGCAGCGCGCGGGACAGTCAGGTCGATATATTGGCCGCCATTGGCGGCGGTCACGATGTCGGGGAGCGCCACCACATTGACCGTGCGTTCGGCCAGCTTGCGCCGCAATGTGTCCGGCAGGTCTATCGGTACTTGCTGGCCTGCAGGCGGCTGATCCTGGTCGTCCTCGATACCGATCAGGAGGTGGCCGCCCGTCGCATTGGCGAAAGCCACGCAGTCCTTGACCAGTTCGCCCCAGTCGGCTGTCTTGCCCAACACCGCGCGCAGCGACTTCCGGTCGAGCAGTTGCCCTTCCTGGCTCATCAGCAGACCCCCTTCATGTCCGTGTCCATCAATCCAGTACCACCAGGAATTCGGTCGCCAACGCGGTTGGCTGAACGTCCCGGACATTGCGTTGCAGGGAAACCAGCCCATAGTCCGCCATCATTCGCAGCGTGCGCGACAGGTTCGGCACCTTGCGCCCGCTGAGTTCGGCCAGTTCCGTAAGGGACTTGGGTTGCCTGTCGTGAATGAGGCGCAGCAGACGGCGGTTGTCATCGGAAAGCACAGCAGCCAGCGATGCCAGGGATGGAAACCAGATGCTTGGCATCTCGCTCCCTTTCTGGGGTGGTCTATCTGGCTGTCGGACGCCGACAATGCAACGCTTCATGATCGTGAGGTCCATGACATGTCTCTTTGATAATTATATCAGTGCGTGATAATCATCGCCGTTAAAGATGCCTCGGTTGCAGATGGCGGTGCCCTTTTGCAACCAAAGGGGGAAAAGGCAAGGGAATAGCGATTAAGAGACAACGGCCCTACCCCGAAAAGGAAAAAGCCACCCTCAAGCCGAACCAGCACCGATCACCAGATTTCCCGACGGCACCAACCCGTCGATGTAATCCGCCCACGCCTGCAACATCTCCCGCCGCTGCTCGGCGTACTCCGCCCGGTTGTAGACGCCCCGCACGCCGCCGATGGTGTGGTTCAGCGCCTTTTCCACCACATCCGAAGGCCAACCCTGTTCGTGCAGCAATGTCGATGCGGTGCGCCGCAGGTCATGGATGGTGAAGGCGGGGATCTCCTGCCCCTGCAACGACACCTTCAGCGCCTGGTTCAGCGCATTGCTGGCGAAGGGCTTGACCAGGGAGCCACGGCCCGGCAACACCCAGACGCTGCTGCTGGCGAGCGGCTTGAGCTCCTTGAACAGCGTCTGCGCCTGGGTGGACAGGTAGACGATGTGCGGCTTGCCGGTCTTGGAATTCTCGACCGGGATGTGCCATTCGCCTTCGTCCAGATGCACGTCCTTCCACTGCGCCAGCATCAGCTCGGACTTGCGCACCAGCGTCATCAGGATCAACTGGAAAGCGATCTTGAACTGGCGGCGGATGTTGGAGGTCTGCATGGCTCGCAGGAACTGACGGATTTCGTCTGGCGTCAGCGCCCGGTCGCGGGCGGCGGCGCGGTAGACGTGCCGCATTGGCAGGGCCATGACCGGATTGGCCTGGATCAGGCCGCAGGTCAGTGCGTAGTCGAACATGCGCTTGAGCAGGCCGCGCACCTGGCCGGCGGCGGCATCGAAGCCTTGCTCCTTCTTGCGCCAGATGACGCTGCGCACATCCTCGGCGGTGATGTCCCGGATCGGCTTGCTGCCGATATGCGGCAGGATGTCCTTTTCTTGGTAGCGGCGGGGCATGGTCACGTTCTTGTGGTCGCGTGACTGGATGTCCTTGAAGAAGCGTTCGGCGAATTCGGCCACGGTGGCGTCTTCTGCGCCGGTTACCTTCTCCTGCTGCTTTTTCTGCGCCGGAGACTGGCCCAGCGCCACCAGATGCGCCGCCTCGTCCCGTTTCAGGCGCGCATTCTTCAGGGTGAGGGCCGGGTACTTGCCCAGAGTGAGCTTCTCGCGTTTGCCACTCAGCCGATAGCGATAACGCCAGACGATGCTGCCACTCGGCAGCACTTCGACGTACAGCCCGCGATCGTCGCTGACGATGTATGAGGCGTCCCGGGGTTTGAGCGCCTTGAGTGCGGTGTCTGTGAGAGACATGGACCTTCCTTTGGGTCCATGGAAGCCAATCTGTTAGACCGTCCGGTGAAATTGGACCCAATTATGGACCCGGATGGCGATGGCTTCGACTGTATCACCGAATCAGTCAGTAGACAAAAATCCCTTTATTTATGCGGATTGTAAGCACATCAGCAGACTTCAGTGGACGCCCCAGGACCTCACCTCACTTCCCGATGCAGAAACTGGAGAAGATCCTTCCCAGCAGGTCATCGGCGCTCATCTGCCCGGTGATCTCGCCCAGCGCATCATGCGCCAGCCGCAGTTCTTCGGCGGCCAGTTCCAGGTGCTCATGCGCCAGCTCACCATCGGCGCGCTGCGCATGTTCCTGCGCGCGCTCGATCGCATCCACATGGCGCGTGCGTGCGGAGAACTCGCCGTCCACCTGCTCGCCTGCCCCGGCCGAGGCAATCGAACGCAGGCGCGCATGCAGATCTTCGAGTCCGGCGCCGGTGGCCGCCGAAACGAACACCCGATCCGGATCGTCCAGCGTCGGCAGCGCCGTCAGCAGATCCGACTTGTTGTGGATGTAGACCTTGTGCGGCACCGCCGCCACGGCATCGCCCAGCGCCGCTTCGCCGGCCGCTGGATCGCGCGCATCCAGCACGATCAGCGCCAGGTCCGTACGCTCGATTTCCACATGCGCGCGGCGCATGCCTTCGCGTTCGATGGCGTCGCCACCGTCGCGCAGGCCCGCGGTGTCGACCAGGGTCAGCTCCAGGCCGTCCAGGCGGATGGTCTCGCGCAGGGTGTCGCGGGTGGTGCCGGCGATGTCGGTGACGATGGCGCGTTCGCTGCCGGCCAGCGCATTGAGCAATGAACTCTTGCCGGCATTCGGCGGCCCGATCAGCACCGCATGCAGGCCATCGCGCAGGCGGCGGCCGCGCTCGGCATCCCGCCGCAGCAGGGCCAGGTCGCTGCGCGCCTGTTCCAGCCCACGCCGCACCTGCGCGCCACCGAGGGTATCCAGCGGTTCGTCGGCGAAGTCGATGGCCGCTTCCACATGGATGCGCAGCAGCACCAGCTGTTCGACCACGGCGTCGATGCGGCGCGAGAACACACCATCCAGCGAACGGCGTGCAGCGCGCGCGGCACGATTGTCGCCCGCGGCGATCAGGTCGGCGATGGCCTCGGCCTGGGCCAGGTCGAGCTTGCCGTTGAGGAATGCCCGTTCGCTGAACTCACCCGGGCGCGCCTGACGCGCACCGAGCGCGATGCAGCGCGCGACCAGTTGCTGCAACAGCACCGGACTGCCATGGCCCTGCAGTTCCACCACCTCTTCGCCGGTGAAGCTGTTCGGTGCCGGGAACCACAGCACGATGCCATCGTCGATGACCTCGCCGTCGGCATCACGCAGGCGCGCGTAGTGCGCGTGGCGCGGACGCAGTGCAGGTGCACCCAGCGCATTGGCAATCGCTGCAGCGCGCGGGCCGGACAGGCGCAGCAGGCCGACACCGCCGGCGCCGGGCGCACTGGCGATGGCCACGATGGTGTCGGTGCGGATCGCGTCGTTCATGGCTCAGAGTTTCTCCAGCTGCGCACGCGCCTGGGCCGCGCCGCTGCCCTGCGGCTGCAGCGCCAGGTAGGTGGTGTAGGCCTGTTTGGCCTTGGCCTTGTCGCCGGCGTTGAAGTAGGCGTCGCCCAGGTTGAGATAGGCCACGGCGCGCGAGGGGTCGATCTTCAGTGTGTTCTCCAGCCAGCGCGCCGCTTCGGCATAGCGCTGCTGGCGGTAGTAGACGAAGCCGAGGTTGTTGGCGGCCTGGGCGAAGTCCGGGCGCAGCTTCAGCGCCTCGGTGAACTGGGCTACCGCTTCGTCGTACTGCTTCTCGCGGTACAGCTGCAGGCCACGGTCATTGGCCTGCTGCGCGCGCTGGCGGTCGGACGCCGGGCCGGCGGTGGGCACCACCAGCTTGGCCTTGCCACCCTGCAGGTCGGCCACGGTTACCGGTGCCTGGCTGCCCTTGGCTTCGCTGGCGGCATCCACTTTGTTGTTCAGCGCGATCGCATCGGCGGTCAGCTGGCGCGTATCGGCGTTGAGGAATTCCTGGCTGTCCGGCACCTGGAACACGAACTCGCCGCCCTGCGAGCCGGGCAGGCTGCCGAAGGCCGGGGTCTGGTGCGAGACCGCCGAGACCGCCGGCGCCACGTAGGCGGCCAGTTCGGTACCGGTGATCAGGCCGTCGCCGTTGAGGTCGCCCTTGCCGGCCAACGCCTGCAGCAGCACCCAGGTGAACACCGAGTGGCCGTTGGGGCCGGCATCGGCCACCTGCTGGTCGGCACCACCGGCGGTCAGCATCTGCCGCGCGCTGCGGCGGGCGTTCTCGCGCAGGAACGACGACGACGAGGGACCGCCACGGGTCAGGCCCAGGCCGCTGTAGCAGGCATCCATCACGAACATCACATGTTTGGCCTGCATGCTCTCGGCGATGTTCTGGATGTCGGTCATCGCGATCGCGTCGGTGGCAAATTCCTTCGGATCCGAATCGACCGGAATGATGTAGCCGAGGTCGCGCCCGGAGGCGAGCTGGCGGGTCGCGCCATGACCGGCGAAGAACACGAACACGCGATCGTTCTTACCGGTGCGGTCGTCGGCCAGGCGGTCGTGGAAGGCGGCCAGGATGTTGTTGCGGGTGGCCTGCTCGTTCTTCAGCACGATCACCTGCGAGGACGGGAAGCCGAACTGCCCGGTCAAGGTATCGGCCACTGCCTGAGCATCATGGCTGGCGTATTCCAGCTTCGGCCACTTGGCGTAGTTGTCGATGCCGACCACGATCGCCCATGACTTCTCGTAGCCGGTGGTGACGGTGGCGGCACCGGCGTCGCCCTTTCGCGCACGGGCGACGGTGAAGTCGCGGCCATTCCAGCCGGCGAACTGGTAGCCATCGGCGATCAGCCGGTCGAGGATCTGCGGCAGCGCCTTCACCGCACGATCGTGGATGTCGTGGAACAGGATGATGCCGCGCTGTTCCGTGTTCACCTGGTCGAGCACGCGCTGCACGATCGACTCCGGTACCGGGTCGGCCCAGTCCATCGAGTCGATGTTCCACATGATCGACTTCAGGCCGGCTTCGTTGAGCAGCTGCAGGCCTTCGGCATTGCGCGCGCCATACGGGAAGCGGAACAGCGGCGCGCGCTTGCTGTCGACGTCCTTCAGCAGCGTGTCGGTGTCGAGTACCTGCTGGCGCAGCGCATCGCCGGTGGTGCGCGACAGCTGGGCATGGGTCAGGCTGTGGTTGCCCACAGCGTAGCCCTCCTCCATCAGGTTGCGGCTGATCTTCGCCATCGGGCCCAGGCTGACCTTGCCATCGGCCTCGACCTTGCCCAGGTTTCGGCCCACTTCGAAGAACACGCCCGGCACGTCGTAGCGCTTGAGGATGGCCACCACTTCATCGGTGTAGGCCTTGTGCGGGCCATCGTCGAAGGTCAGCACCACGGTCTTGGCCGGCAGGTCGCGGCCGAAGATCTCGCGGTCGCTGTCCTTCATCGACATCGGGTACGGCTCGATCACCCCGTAGTCGCGCAGGATCGCTTCGCGGCTGTAGTCCTTGTGCAGGTGCGCGATGTAATCGTCCCACTTCTCGCGCTTCAGCTCGATGGCGCGGGTGCGCTCGAAGCGGCTGAAGATGCGGGTCAGTTCCTGGTTGTAGTTGCGTTCGATCTCGTCGAGCGCCTCCAGGTCCTCGCCGATGCGCTGATGCAGCTTCACCGCCGGCAGCGACGAATCCGTGCCAATGCGCTCATGCAGATCACGCAGCACTTCGCGGAAGGCCAAGCGGTCGGCATCGAACAGTTCCGGCGCCGACTCGATGTAGTCCAGCACGGTGCCGAGGGTGGCGAAGCGCTGCGGGCTGGTACCGCGCAGCAGGGTGTCGAACTGCGCGGCGATGGCCGTACGTTGTTCCAGGCCATCATGGAACAGCTGCTGGCCCACACGCGTGGAGGTGCCGCGGTCGGCGGCCGACTGCTGTTCTTCGTCGGCCAGCAGCACGATGATCCGACGGTAACCGTCGAGCTGCTTCTGCAGCGCAGCCAGCAACGGCGCGGCGGCCGGGTCGGCGGCGGCCGCGGCCTGCGCGCTGGGCTGGGTCACGCCGGTTACCGGTGCCTTCGCGTCCTTGTCGCCACAGCCGGCAACGACCAGGGTCAACAACAGCGAGGGCAGGAACAGGCGGAACGACGACGCACGCGGCATGGCGGACTCGATGGATGGAGGAACGGTGTGCCGGCGATTCTAACGCCGCATACGAAAAGCCCGCCTTGCGGCGGGCTTCTGCTGGGGTCAGCCGGCCAGCGGCCGGCTCTACCGATTACTTTTTCTTGACCGGGGCCGGGGCGGTGGTGGCCGGGACTGGCTCGCCGCCGTGGCGCTTGGTCATCCACCACTGCTGCAGCAGGCCCAGGCCGCCGTTGACCACCCAGTACAGAACCAGGCCGGACGGCATGAAGGCCATCATGACGCCGAACACCAGCGGCATGAACTGCATCATCTTCTGCTGCATCGGGTCCATGCCCGGTGCCGGGGTCAGCTTCTGCGTGAACCACATCACCGCCACGTTGATCACCGGCAGGATGAAGTACGGGTCGCGTGCGGTCAGGTCCTGGATCCAGCCGAACCAGGGCGCCTGGCGCAGTTCGACCGATTCCACCAGCACCCAGTACAGGGCGAAGAAGATCGGCATCTGGATGAGGATCGGCAGGCAGCCGCCCATCGGATTGATCTTTTCCTTCTTGTACAGCTCCATCATCGCGGTCTGGAACTTCTGGCGGTCATCACCATAGCGTTCCTTCAGCTGCGCGATGCGCGGCTGGAAACGACGCATCTTGGCGCCGCTCTTGTACTGGGTCGCCGACAGCGGGTACAGCACCAGCTTCAGCAGCACCACCAGGCCGACGATCGCCCAGCCCCAGTTGCCGACCAGCTTGTGCACCTGGTTCAGCACCCAGAACAGGCCCTGGCCGATCACCGCCATCATCGAGAAGCGGCTGTAGTCGACCACGCGGTCCAGGCCCGGCACGTCTTCCTTGGCAATCAGGTTGACCAGCTTCGGGCCGACCCACAGGCGGGCTTCGGTGCTGGTGGACTGGCCCGGGGCCACGGTGAAGGCCGGGCCACGCGCTTCGATCAGGTCACGACCGGCCACCTGCGACAGCACGTAGTGTGCGGTCTGGTCCTTCTGCGGGATCCAGGCGGTGAAGAAGTGGTGCTGCAGCATCGCCAGCCAGCCGCCGGTGATGTTCTGGTTCAGCGTGCCGTCTTCCAGGTAGTCCTTGAACGCACGACGCTGGTACTTCTTGTCGTTGTCGTACCAGGTGGCACCGTTGAAGCTGAAGGAATCCGGGTTGGTCATGCTCCGCGACAGGATGGTCGGGGTGCGGTCCAGGGTGCGGTAGACGTAGCCGTTCCACGGCGCGGCGCCGGCGTTGCTGACTTCATCCTTGAAGCGCACGGCATACTCGTTGCGCGAGACGGTCAGCGTGCGCTTGATGGTCACGCCGTTGTCGGCGGTCCACACGAACGGGATCTGCAGCTCGTTCTGGCCCTTGGCCAGCACGAAGTCCTTGGTGTCACCGACCAGCTTGAAGCCGTCGGCGCCGGGGACCGGGGTGTTCTTGTCTTCGCTGGCCCAGCCACTGATCGCGCTGTACGGGTGCGCGGGGTCTTCGGTCAGCAGGCGGACCGGCGGGCTGCCTTCGTCCTTGGTCTGCGGGAACTGCAGCAGCTCGGCATCGAGCACGCGGCCGCCGTCGAGCACCAGGCGCAGCACGTCGGTGGTGACGGTCACGCGCTGGCTGGCCGGGGTGGCGCTGGCCTGGGCCTGCACGGCGGCCTGGCCGGGGGCACCCGGCACCTGGGCGCTGGGGATGGCGCCCGGGGTTGCGCCCGGAACGCTCTGTGCGGCGGCCGGGGCCGACGTGGTCGTCGGTGCCGGGGTCGGAGCAGCCTTTTCACGGCTCCACTCCATCCACAGCAGCACGGCCACCATCAGCCAGGCAAAAATGAGGAATACGCGGGTCTGGTTCATCAGCGGACAGGCTCGGCGGGGCCGGGACGCGATGCCGGCTCGGTCAAAGAAGGAGTTGCGATGCCATCAGGCGGCGGCATTGTGCCGTCCACGCCCGGCGTGGGCAATGCACGCAGGCGACGCAGCAGGCGCAGGAAGGCCTGGCGGATCTCGTCGTTGCTGGCGGAACGCGCAGCACTTCGAGCCACGACGACAAAGTCGCCTGGCTGGATGTCGGTACGTGTCTGACGCAGGATGTCGCGCAGGACGCGCTTGATCCGGTTACGCCCGACGGCGTTCGGATCAACCTTGCGGGAAACCGCCAGACCCAGCCTGGCCGGCCGGTCAGCCGGCAGCCAGTGCAGGGTCATCAGCGGATCGGACACACGGCGGGCGCCGTTGAAGACCGTTGAGTATTCGGCACGCGTGCGAACCCGCGCAGAGCGAGGGAATCGCTTGCGCGGGTCTGCAGTATTCACTGTCGAAGGGATTGCGTCTGCCGCGATGTGCGGCATGGCAATCAGGCGCTCAGGACTTTGCGGCCCTTGGCGCGGCGACGCGACAGGATCTTGCGGCCGTCAGCGGTCTTCATACGGGCACGGAAGCCGTGGTCGCGCTTACGCTTGAGGTTGCTGGGCTGGTAGGTGCGCTTCGTGGCCATTGGGGGCCTCTCGTATGAATGGGACGGAAAGAACCGGAAATTCTAGAGAGGTACCCCGCCCCAAGTCAACCCCTGGCAGCTACGCGAATTCACTGGGCTGTGCAATAGCTGTGGATGTTTTTGTGAATAAGTAGGGGACAAGCATTCCGAAGGCGGGCGCTCGGTGGTAGTCTGAGCCATCCATTTCCCCCCTTTCCGGCCTGTGTTTGGGCGCCTTGTCGCGTCCATGCCCCGGCCACCGGACGATTATTGCTGATGGATGCCTGGTCCCGTAGTCTCGAGCGCCTCGAAGCGGAGTTCCCGCCGGAAGACGTTCATACCTGGTTGAAGCCGCTGCAGGCCGATCTGCGCGTGGACAGCCTGGTGCTGTATGCACCGAATGCCTTCATCGTCGACCAGGTCCGCGAGCTGTACCTGGCCCGGATCCGCGAACTGCTGGCCCATTTCGCCGGTTTCAGCGACGTTTTTCTTGAAATCGGCTCGCGCCCGCGTCCCGTGGAGGCGCAGAACGCGCCCGTTTCCACGCCGTCGGCGCATGTGTCCAGCGAACCGCAGGTGCCGTTTGCCGGCAACCTGGACAATCACTACACGTTCGCCAACTTCGTCGAAGGCCGCAGCAACCAGCTGGGCCTGGCCGCCGCCTTCCAGGCAGCGCAGAAGCCGGGCGACCGCGCGCACAACCCGCTGCTGCTGTACGGAGGCACGGGCCTGGGCAAGACCCACCTGATGTTCGCCGCCGGCAATGCCATGCGCCAGGCCAATCCGGGTGCGAAGGTGCTGTACCTGCGTTCGGAACAGTTCTTCAGCGCGATGATCCGGGCTCTGCAGGAAAAGACCATGGATCAGTTCAAGCGCCAGTTCCAGCAGGTGGACGCGCTGCTGATCGATGACATCCAGTTCTTCGCCGGCAAGGACCGCACCCAGGAAGAGTTCTTCCATACCTTCAACGCGTTGTTCGATGGCAAGCAGCAGATCATCCTGACCTGCGACCGCTATCCGCGCGAGGTCGAAGGCCTGGAAGCACGCCTGAAGTCGCGGCTTGCCTGGGGCCTGTCGGTCGCGATCGAACCGCCGGACTTCGAGACCCGCGCTGCGATCGTGCTGGCCAAGGCACGCGAACGCGGTGCAGAGATTCCCGATGATGTTGCGTTCCTGATCGCCAAGAAGATGCGCTCCAACGTGCGCGACCTCGAAGGTGCGCTCAATACCCTGACCGCCCGCGCCAATTTCACCGGCCGCGCGATCACCACCGAATTCGCCCAGGAAACCCTGCGCGACCTGCTGCGCGCCCAGCAGCAGGCGATCAGCATTCCCAACATCCAGAAAACCGTTGCCGACTACTACGGCCTGCAGATCAAGGATCTGCTGTCGAAGCGTCGGACCCGCTCGCTGGCCCGCCCCCGCCAGGTCGCCATGGCCCTGACCAAGGAACTGACCGAGCACAGCCTGCCCGAGATCGGCGACGCCTTTGCCGGTCGCGACCACACCACGGTGCTGCATGCCTGCCGCCAGATCCGGACCCTGATGGAAACCGACGGCAAGCTCCGCGAGGACTGGGACAAGCTGATCCGGAAGCTGAGCGAATGATGCACGGATGCCGATGAGGCGTCATCGCACAAAACGGTGCAGAATCCGGTAGCAAGCGCGGGACACGTTGTGGATAAACATGGCGTCTGAAATCGCGTCGAATTTATCCACAGCTTTCCCCACCCCCTTGGGGTCGGTAATACAGAGGGTTTCGAGGTCTGAAATTCTTTTATTTACAAAGACTTAGCGTTGTTTTCCAGCGATTCTGTCTCTACCAGCACCACCAAGCTTTTGATTTATTCCACATTTTTTAAAGCATAGGGGCACGGAACCACATGCGTTTCACACTGCAGCGCGAAGCCTTTCTCAAGCCGTTGGCACAGGTCGTCAACGTGGTCGAACGCCGCCAGACCCTTCCGGTTCTGGCCAATTTCCTGGTCCAGGTGCAGAACGGCCAGCTGTCGCTGACCGGTACCGACCTGGAAGTGGAGATGGTGTCGCGGATCGCGGTTGAAGATGCCCAGGACGGCGAAACCACCATCCCCGCCCGCAAACTGTTCGAGATCATCCGCGCCCTGCCCGACGGCAGCCGGATCACGGTCTCGCAGACCGGTGACAAGATCACCGTGCAGGCCGGCCGCAGCCGCTTCACCCTGGCCACCCTGCCCTCCAACGACTTCCCGTCGGTTGACGAAGTGGAAGCCACCGAGCGCGTGGCCATCGGCGAAGCGACCCTGAAGGAACTGATCGAACGCACCGCGTTCGCGATGGCCCAGCAGGACGTGCGCTACTACCTCAACGGTCTGCTGTTCGATCTGCGCGGCGATGCGCTGCGTACCGTCGCCACCGACGGCCACCGCCTGGCGCTGTGTGAAACCGACCTGGCCAAGCCCAGTGGTTCCAAGCGCCAGATCATCGTGCCGCGCAAGGGCGTGACCGAACTGCAGCGCCTGCTGGAGAGCGGCGATCGCGAGATCGAGCTGGAAGTCGGCCGCAGCCACGTCCGCGTCAAGCGCGACGATGTCACCTTCACCTCGAAGCTGATCGACGGCCGTTTCCCGGATTACGAAGCAGTGATTCCGATCGGTGCCGACCGCGAAGTGAAGGTTGATCGCGAAGCACTGCGTGCCTCGCTGCAGCGTGCCGCAATCCTGTCCAACGAGAAGTACCGCGGCATTCGCGTGGAAGTCTCGCCGGGCAACCTGAAGATCAGCGCGCACAACCCGGAACAGGAAGAAGCCCAGGAAGAGATCGAAGCCGACACCACGGTCAGCGATCTGGCCATCGGCTTCAACGTGAACTACCTGCTGGATGCCCTGTCTGCCCTGCGCGACGAGGAAGTCATCATCCAGCTGCGCGACTCCAACTCCTCGGCGCTGGTGCGTGAATCCAGCAGCGAGAAGTCGCGCCATGTGGTGATGCCGCTGCGTCTCTGACGGCAGCCTGTTCCACGTGGAACCGAACGACGCCCGGGATCTTCCCGGGCGTTTTTTTTTGCAGGTTCCACGTGGAGCATCGCGATGGCCGGATCTCCAGGTGTGGGTGAATGCCTTCCTTGAGATTGCTGGTTGCCGATTGATCCTGGCTGCCCTTCCGATGCAATCGGTGCTGAGCGATTGGAATCCAGGTTGTGAGCTTGGGCGCAGTCCAGCCGCTCTCGATCGAGTATGCCGTTCCGGGTCTTCAGCCTGATGCACGTTCCCCGAACTTGCCGGAGGGGTGAAGCAGATCGTGGGTCGCAACGCTGCGGTTGCTTCATCTGCAGACGCCACTGTCCACAGGTCTCGTTGGGGTCGGATCGGGGCCGGCCTAGCTTCTAAATCTGGGTATAAATCTAAAGCATGGTGGTGATGGTAGGCCCAGATTTCGTGGAGAAATGCATTATCTATTTGATTTTTAAGAGATTTATGCACCTGAAACCCCCTGTATAGAGGCCCCTCAGGCTGGGGGGGAACCTGTGGATAGTTTCGCAGGCCGGGCAAAAGGGCTTTTTTATCCACAGTTTGCCCATACCTTGTGTATAAGTCATACAGACCTGCTGTGGACAGCGTGAAACGGCGGGCTCGAATTCCTTGAAATCTGTGGAACCCTCCAGGGCATCGCATCGTAGATTTCAAGAAATCTGCGCGGTGTTCGCGCAAACCACCGTCGGGGCACCTGGCGATGCTCGCGGAATGAGGCTGAAATCGCTGAAATCTGAGGGCCGGTACCCTGCGCCGCCGCTCAGAATTCAAGGATTCCCGGGCGTATCCAGACCCAGGCGAGCCCAGGTGAGGGAGCGCCACCACGTGGAACACGCGTAGGGTTGCCAGGCGGAGGCTTCAGCACAGTGGCGATGTCTGGCGCGGCACGGCTGGCTTGACCGATGCAGTAAGCTGATGGATTCCCTGCCCCTCTACCGCCTTGTGCGGATGGTCTTTCGCGCCCCATGCAGATCCGCCGCCTCGCCTTGCATCAACTGCGTCGTTTCAGTGCGGTGGACCTGTCGCCCCAGCCGGGATTGAACCTGCTGACCGGCGACAACGGTGCCGGCAAGACCAGCGTGCTCGAAGCCCTGCACTTGATGGCCTATGGCCGCAGCTTCCGTGGCCGGGTGCGCGACGGTCTGGTACGCCAGGGCCAGGAAGCGCTGGAAATCTTCGTGGAATGGGACGAACAGCGTGCCCATCACCCGCCCCACCGCCGAAAAGCCGGCCTGCGCCACAGTGGTCAGGACTGGAAGGGGCGACTGGACGGCGAGGATGTCGCACAGCTGGGTAATCTCTGCGCAGCGCTGGCCGTGGTGACGTTCGAGCCCGGGAGCCATGCACTGGTCAGTGGTGGTGGTGAACCCCGCCGCCGCTTCCTCGATTGGGGCTTGTTCCACGTGGAACCGGATTTTCTGTCCCTGTGGCGTCGCTACTCCCGGGCGCTGAAGCAGCGCAATGCCCTGCTCAAGCAGGGCGGGCCGTCGCGGATGCTCGATACCTGGGATCACGAGCTGGCCGAGGCAGGAGAACCACTGACCAGCCGCCGCCAGCACTACCTGGAGCGTCTGCAGCAGCGCACGGTCGCCTTGGCCGCCAGCCTCGCTCCACAGCTCGGTATCCAGGGATTGGAGCTGAGCCCCGGTTGGCGGCGGCACGAGCTTCCCTTGGCCGATGCCCTGCTTCTGGCCCGGGAACGTGACCGGCAGGCCGGGTATACCTCGGTGGGCCCGCACCGCGCGGACTGGAGTGTGGATTTCCACAGCATTCCAGGTCGTGATGCGCTGTCCCGCGGCCAGGCCAAGCTGACGGCGTTGGCGTGCCTGTTGGCACAGGCGGAGGACTATGCGGAACAGCGAGGCGAATGGCCGGTGATCGCATTGGACGATCTGGCCTCGGAGCTGGATCGCACCCATCAGGCGCGGGTACTGGAGCGCCTGCTCAATGGGCCGGCACAGATCTTCATCACCGCCACCGAAACCCCGGCGGCGCTGCAGGAACTGACCCACATCGCCCGGTTCCACGTGGAACATGCACAGATCGTGGCTGTGCCATAGTGGGCACACCAGGGCCGCTCGACCCCGGCTGGTATAATTCGGGTTGGAATCCTTTCATTCTCGGCGCATCGCCCCAAGCGGTGCCCGACCTGCGGAGCCTACGGCAAGCGCAATGAGCGACGAACAGAACACCCCGGCAAACAACGGCAATTACGACGCCAACAGCATTACCGCCCTGGAAGGCCTGGAGGCTGTCCGCAAGCGTCCCGGCATGTACATCGGCGACGTGCATGACGGCACCGGTCTGCACCACATGGTGTTCGAGGTCGTCGACAACTCGATCGACGAAGCGTTGGCCGGCCACGCCGACCACGTTGCAGTGACGATCCACGCCGACGGCTCGGTCTCGGTGTCCGACAACGGCCGTGGTATTCCGACCGGCAAGCACGAGCAGATGAGCGCCAAGCTCGGTCGCGAAGTGTCTGCGGCCGAAGTGGTCATGACCGTCCTGCACGCAGGCGGCAAGTTCGACGACAACAGCTACAAGGTTTCGGGCGGCCTGCACGGCGTCGGCGTCAGCGTGGTCAACGCGCTGTCGCAGAAGCTGCTGGTGGACGTGTTCCAGAATGGCTCCCACTACCAGCAGGAATTCAGCAACGGCGCAGCCGTGACTGCGCTGGCCAAGCTGGAAGCCACCACCAAGCGCGGTACCACCGTGCGCTTCTGGCCGTCGACCGTCGCCTTCCACGACAACGTGGAATTCCACTACGACATCCTGGCACGCCGCCTGCGCGAGCTGTCGTTCCTGAACTCCGGCGTCAAGATCGTCCTTGCCGACGAGCGTGGCGACGGCCGTCGCGATGACTTCCACTACGAAGGCGGCATCCGCAGCTTCGTGGAGCATCTGGCCCAGCTGAAGACCCCGCTGCACCCGAACGTCATTTCAGTCACCGGCGAGCACAACGGCATCGTCGTGGACGTGGCGCTGCAGTGGACCGACTCCTACCAGGAGACGATGTACTGCTTCACCAACAACATTCCGCAGAAGGACGGCGGTACCCACCTGGCCGGTTTCCGCGGTGCGCTGACCCGTGTGCTCAACAACTACATCGAGCAGAACGGCATCGCCAAGCAGGCCAAGATCAACCTGACCGGCGATGACATGCGCGAAGGCATGATCGCAGTGCTGTCGGTGAAGGTGCCGGACCCGAGCTTCTCCAGCCAGACCAAGGAAAAGCTGGTCAGCTCCGACGTGCGCCCGGCGGTGGAAAACGCCTTCGGTGCGCGGCTGGAAGAGTTCCTGCAGGAAAACCCGAACGAAGCCAAGGCGATCGCCGGCAAGATCGTCGATGCCGCACGTGCACGTGAAGCCGCGCGCAAGGCCCGCGACCTGACCCGCCGCAAGGGCGCGCTGGACATCGCGGGCCTGCCGGGCAAGCTGGCCGACTGCCAGGAAAAGGATCCGGCGCTGTCCGAACTGTTCATCGTCGAGGGTGACTCGGCAGGTGGTTCGGCCAAGCAGGGCCGCAACCGCAAGAACCAGGCGGTGCTGCCGCTACGCGGCAAGATCCTCAACGTGGAACGCGCGCGTTTCGATCGCATGCTGTCCTCCGACCAGGTGGGTACGCTGATCACCGCGCTGGGCACCGGCATCGGCCGTGACGAGTACAACCCGGACAAGCTGCGTTACCACAAGATCATCATCATGACCGACGCCGACGTCGACGGCGCCCACATCCGCACTCTGCTGCTGACGTTCTTCTACCGTCAGATGCCGGAGCTGATCGAGCGTGGTTACGTCTACATCGGCCTGCCGCCGCTGTACAAGATCAAGCAGGGCAAGCAGGAGCTGTACCTGAAGGACGACCCGGCGCTGGATAGCTACCTGGCCAGCAGCGCAGTGGAAAACGCTGCACTGGTGCCGGCCACCGGCGAGCCCGGCATCGAAGGCCTGGCGCTGGAGAAGCTGCTGCTGGCCTACGCGGCGGCGCTGGATTCGATCGAGCGCAACGCACACCGCTACGACCGCAACCTGCTTGAAGCGCTGGTCGACTTCGTCCCGATGGACCTGGAAAGCCTGCGCGCTGCCGGCGAAGGCGAGGGCCTGGATGCATTGGCCAAGCGTCTCAACCAGGGCAGCCTGGGCAGCCCGCGTTTCACGCTGGAGCTGCAGGACGCCAACGACGAGCGCCCGGCCGCTGTGCTGGTGACCCGTCGCCACATGGGCGAACAGCACATCCAGGTGCTGCCGATGTCGGCCTTCGAAAGCGGCGAACTGCGCGCGATCCACCAGGCATCGAAGCTGCTGCACGGTCTGGTCCGCGAAGGCGCGACCATTTCCCGCGGTGCCAAGTCGATCGAAGTCGACAGCTTTGCCAAGGCACAGAACTGGCTGCTCGAGGAGGCCAAGCGCGGCCGCCAGATCCAGCGATTCAAGGGTCTGGGTGAAATGAATCCGGAGCAGTTGTGGGACACCACGGTGAATCCGGAAACCCGTCGACTGCTGCAGGTGCGCATCGAAGATGCTGTCGCTGCCGACCAGATTTTCAGCACGCTGATGGGCGATGTCGTCGAACCGCGTCGCGACTTCATCGAAGACAACGCGCTGAAGGTCGCAAACCTGGATATCTGACACAATCGGGACACGGCCGGTGCGCGGGGAGGCGCGCCGGCCTTCGACTCTTGAACGCAGGTACCTGATGTCCGCATCCGCCCCGGTTTCCGCTCCGCCCCCGGTTCCGCCGGCTTCTGCCGCGCCGCGTGCCGTTTCGCCGTTGGCGGGGTTTTTCATCGACCTGGGTATCGCCGCTGTCACCCTGTTCGGCCTGAGCCTGATCAGCGGCCTGCTATGGGGCCTGTACCGTGGCGTGGTGGTTGGTTACGCGAACGCGCAGGCCAGCGCTGGCGCCCCCGACGCCAGTTCGGTAGCGGCATCACTGGGCCAGCCGGGCGCGCTTGCGCAGATTCTCATGGCGCTGTTTGCCACCGGCGGCGCCGCGCTGCTGCTGTACTTCTGGCGACGGCCGGCCAATGCCGCCGAGCGCCACGCGTCGCGCCAGGCGCTGCGCCGTCCCTCCACCTGGGGCTGGACCCTGCTGGTGGCGACTCTGATCGTGCTCGGCAGCAATGGCATCGCCTTCCTGGCCAAGCAGTTCGGCATCGAGCCGGTTCCCACCAATCTGGCGCTGATGCAGAGCGCGATCGCGCGCTTCCCGTTGTTCCTGGTGCTGTTCGCGGTGGTACTGGCACCGGCCTACGAGGAGCTGCTGTTCCGCCGCGTGCTGTTTGGCCGCCTGTGGAAGGCCGGGCGCCCGTGGCTGGGCGTGGTACTGAGCAGCCTTGCTTTCGCCCTGATCCATGAAATCCCTGGCACCAGTGCCAACGGCCCGGCCGAGATCGCGCAGCTGTGGTTGGTCTATGGCGGCATGGGGGCCGCGTTCTGCTGGTTGTACCAGCGCACCGGCACGCTCTGGGCCGCGATCACCGCGCACGCGCTGAACAACGGCGTGGCGCTTGCCGCGCTTGTGTTCTTCGGGGCAACGTAACGCCGTGTCCGCTTGACGAAAGATTAAGCCGCTACGCTACACACTGCGCATATGAACACGGGGGTGGATCCATGAAACAACTGCTGCTGGCCCTTGTCATCACCACCCTGGTCAGCGCCTGCGCGACCACGACCTCCCCTACCGGCCGTCGGCAGATGGTGGGCGGGGTGTCGCAGGCGCAGCTGGACCAGCTCGGCGCACAGGCGTTCGCCGAAACCAAGCAGAAGGAAAAGATCAGCACCGACGGCCGCCAGAACGGTTACGTGCAGTGCGTGGTCAACGCCCTGGTCGCGCAGCTGCCGCCTCAATACCGTGGCGTACGGTGGGAGACGGCCGTGTTCGTCGACAAGGAGCCCAACGCCTTCGCCCTGCCCGGCGGCAAGGTCGGCGTGAACACCGGCATCTTCACCGTCGCCAAAAACCAGGATCAGCTGGCTGCCGTAATCGGCCATGAAATCGGCCACGTCATCGCCCGCCATCACGAAGAGCGCATCACCCGGCAGATGGGTGCGCAGACCGGGCTGGCCGTGCTCGGTGCGCTGGCCGGCGCGGCCTATGGAGAAGGCGCTGCCAGCACCGTCAACCAGCTCGGGGGCATGGGCGCGCAGACCGCCTTCCTGCTGCCCGGTTCACGCACCCAGGAAAGCGAGGCCGACGTGATCGGCCAGCGACTGATGGCCCAGGCCGGTTTCAACCCGGCGCAGGCGGTCGACCTGTGGCAGAACATGATGGCCGCCAGTGGCGGCCGCAGCCCGCAATGGCTGTCCACCCACCCCGATCCAGCCAACCGTATCCAGGAACTGCGACGCGATGCACCGGGACTGACGCCGGTCTATCAGCAGGCGCAGGCGGCCGGGCTGCGGCCAAAGTGCGGATGAGTGCGCAGTTCTATGCTGTATTGCAGCACATAAAACGATTTCTCACGCCATCTGTTTCTGATACGTTTGGCGGCTCAGATTTTTCTGACAGTCCGACTTTGCCGCTATCCGGCGGTTCGATCGAGGTGAACGATGATTTTCCGTAACCACAAAGCTGTGCTTTCCGTCCTCGTCGCGACCGCCCTGACCGGCGCCGTGGTCACCGATGCCTTCGCGCAGTCCTCGCGTTCCTCCGAGCGTGGCAACCGCGGCGGCAAGCAGGCCAAGGCCGAAGCGCTGTACCCGAACGCGACCCGCGAGGAGCCGACCGTCAAGGCATCGGCCAAGCTGGGCAGCAAGCTGCAGAAGATGATCGACAGCTACAACAAGGAAAAGTTCCCGGAGACGCGCACGCAGGCCGACGCGATCCTGGCTGACAGCGCCGCGAACGAGTACGACAAGTCGCTGGCCGCGCAGCTGGCCTCGCAGGCCGCCTACCAGACCGACGACACCCCGGCTGCCGTGGCCTACCTGAAGCAGGTCCTGCAGTTCAACGGCCTGGACAACAACGGCCACTTCCAGTCGATGCTGATGCTGGGCCAGCTGCAGCTGCAGGAAGACCAGACCGCCGAAGGCCTGGCGACCCTGGACAAGTACTTCGCCGAGAGCAAGTCGACCAAGCCGGAAGAGCTGATCGCCAAGGGCCAGGCGCTGTACCAGCTGGAGCGCTACCAGGAAGCGATCCCGGTGCTGAAGCAGGCCATCGCCGGCGCCACCGAACCGAAGGACAACTGGAACCAGCTGCTGATGGCGGCCCTCTCCGAAGCCGGCCAGTCCGGTGAAGCGGTGAAGGAAGCCGAGGCACTGGCCGCCAAGAACCCGAACGACAAGAAGGCCCAGCTGAACCTGGCCAGCATGTACATGCAGGCCGATCAGATGGAGAAGGCTGCCGCGGTGATGGACAAGCTGCGCAGCAGCGGCCAGCTCACCGAAGAGCGCGAGTACAAGCAGCTGTACTCGATCTATGCCAACACCGAACACAAGGAAAAGGACGTCATCGCGGTCATCAACGAAGGGTTGCAGAAGGGCATCCTGAAGCCGGATTACCAGGTCTACCTGGCGCTGGCCCAGTCCTACTACTACTCCGACCAGGTGCCGCAGGCGATCGATGCGTGGCAGAAGGCTGCCCCGCTGTCCAAGGACGGTGAGACCTACCTGAACCTGGCACGCGTCCTGCATGCCGAAGGTCGCATCCCGGAGGCCAAGCAGGCCGCCCAGCAGGCGCTGGCGAAGGGTGTGAAGAACCAGGCTGATGCCAAAAAAATCATCAACCTGAAGTAAGTAGGAATAACGCCTGAATGCCTGCACAGTTGATGCGCAGGCGCTCAGGATTGGTATAAGCTTGGAGGTTCCTGCGGTGTCATGCACCGCTGATCAGGGATTCCGCCCCCGGCATCCCGGCCCCACTATTGAGCTCTTGGCGCATGACGGAACAACTAGTCGTTCACCGGTACGAACAACCCGATGACAAGGGGCTGAGCTGGCCTCGCATCGTCGGCATCGCGTTTGTAATTGCCCTGCATCTGGCCGCGTTCATGATGCTCCTGATCCCCGCCGTGGCTCCCAAGGCCGTGGCTGAGAAGGAGCGCAACGTCATGGTGACGATCGTCGACGCCCCGCCGCCGCCGCCACCGCCGCCGCCGCCGCCGCCGCCGACGGATACTCCGCCGCCGCCGGTGAAGAACCTGTCGCCGCCGAAGCCGTCGCCGGTCCCGCCGCCTCCGCAGGCGCCGGTCGTGGACGTGCCGGAACCGCGCCCGAGCGATATCGTCACCCCGCCGTCGCCTCCGTCGCCGCCGGCTCCGCCGACCTCGATCGAGGCCAGCGTGGACATCTCGTCGAAGGCCATGAACCCGCCGCGCTACCCGCCGGCAGCCTTCCGCGCGGGTATCCAGGGCGAAGTGATCCTGATCATTGATGTCGATGCCAGCGGCAACGTCACCAATGTCACGGTGGAAAAGTCCAGCCGTAACCGCGACCTGGACCGTGCTGCGATGGAAGCAGCTCGCAAGTGGCGCTTCAACGCCGCTGAATCTGGCGGTAAGAAGGCGGCAGGTCGCGTTCGCGTCCCGGTCAACTTTGCGCTGAACTGATGCGTCCGGGTGGCCGCCTGGCCACCCCCGCTCCCAGTTCGATTGTTTAGCTTAGCTACACCCTTTATCACCACACACAACAAAGGTAAGCGTCATGCTGCAGGAAATTTTCATCGCCGCTGCTGCCGGGGGCAATCCGTCCAACGCCCTGTCGCAGATGGGCTTCGAGCACCTGATCCACGAAATGACCACCAAGCCGGGTGATTTCGCGGTTTCCTGGGTCGTGCTGCTGACCCTGGTCGTCATGTCGGCCATGTCCTGGTACTGGACCGTCATCAACATCTTCCGCGCCACCCGCCTGAAGAGCGCCGCTGATCGCGTCGTCAGCCTGTTCTGGGATACCCCGAACGCGCAGGACGCCATCCGTGCGATGGAAGAACAGCCGGCTTCCGAGCCGTTCTCCAAGATCGCCCTGGACGCTGCCCAGGCGGCTGCCCACCACCAGCGCGCTGAAGGCGGCGCCACCGGCGGCGTGGGTGAGAACCTGAGCCGTTCGGAGTTCGTCGACCGCGCTCTGCGTCAGGCCGTGACCCGCGAAAGCAACAAGCTGCAGTCGGGCATGACCCTGCTGGCCACCGTCGGCGCGACCGCTCCGTTCGTCGGTCTGCTGGGTACCGTGTGGGGCATCTACGGCGCGCTGATCAAGATCGGTGCCACCGGCTCCGCTTCGATCGACGCCGTTGCCGGCCCGGTGGGTGAAGCGCTGATCATGACCGCGATCGGTCTGTTCGTCGCGATCCCGGCCGTGTTCGCCTTCAACTTCTTCAGCAAGATCAACAGCGCGACCATCAGCAAGTTCGATACCTTCGCGCACGACCTGCACGACTTCTTCGCCACCGGTTCGCGCGTCCGCTAATTGCGACGCGCTGTACCCAGCGAGAACGTAGTCAACACGATCTAGACGGAGCCCGTTATGGCTTTCAGTAGTGGTAACAGCGGCGGCCCCATGGCCGACATCAACGTTACGCCCCTCGTGGACGTGATGCTGGTGCTGCTGATCATCTTCATCATCACGGCGCCCCTGATGTCCCACAAGGTCAAGGTGGATCTGCCGGAGGCCAACCTGGTCCAGAAGCCGGACGACACCAACGACCGCAAGGGCCCCATCACCCTGGCAGTCAAGGAAGATGGCTCGATCTACTGGAACGACGAAGAAATCAACAAGCAGACTCTCGAGTCGCGCTTGGCGACCGCCGCCCAGCAGACCCCGCAGCCGCCGTTGAACCTGCGTGGTGACCGCACCACCAAGATGCGTGTCATCAACGAGATGACCAAGATCGCGCAGGAACAGGGCATGCTGGACGTCGGCTTCGTCGCGACCAAAGAGAAGGGGCAGTAAGCCATGGCATTCAGTAGTGGTGGTGGCAAAGGCCCCATGGCAGACATCAACGTCACGCCCCTCGTGGACGTGATGCTGGTTCTGCTGATCATCTTCATCGTGACCGCGCCGATCATGACGTACCCGATCGCCGTGGACCTGCCGCAGCGCGTGCTCAACCCACCGCCGCAGCTGGTCGAACCGCCGCCGCCGATCGAACTCAAGATCGACGCCAGCAACCAGGTCTCGTGGAACAACAGCCCGATCAATGCGAGCGAGCTGCAGCAGCGGATGGAGAACGAGGTCCAGAAGGACCCGACCAACCAGCCGGAACTGCGCATCGATGCGAGCCCGGATTCCGAGTACGACGTGATGGCCAAGGTTCTGGCTGCCGCGAAGAACGCTCAGATGAAGAAGATCGGTTTTGTGCAGCAGTAACTGCTACACCGCAATACAACAGTCATGACGCGACTGCAGACGCCCCTGGAAACAGGGGCGTCTTTTTTTATGCCTGACGGTCTGGACCGTTATGATCGGCGGATGCTCGCCCTCTTCGACTCCCTGCGCCACTGGCTCGACGGCATCGCCCACCTTGGCACGATCCTGGCGGTCGCCTATCTGCTGTACCTGTTCGCGCTGGCGGGCTGGATCATGCTGCAGAAGCGCGAGCCGGTGGCCACGCTGAGCTGGATCCTGTCGCTGGCGCTGCTGCCCTACCTGGGTCTCTTCATCTACTACCTGCTGGGCCCGCAGAAGGTGAAGCGGCAGCGCCTGCGCCGTGGCCGTGCCCGCTCGGGCATGGAGCACTACAGCGATGTCTGCCCACCCGACGCCGACTGCACCGAGCTGGCCAAGGTCGCACAGGCCACGACCGGGCTCGCGCCGAGCAGCGCCACCGAAGTCACCTGGCTGGTGGATGGCGCGGCAACCTACGCGGCCCTGCTGGACGCCATCGCGCAGGCCCGCGATCACGTGCACCTGGAGTACTACATCTTCAACCCGGACCATGCCGGCACCGCGCTGCGCGACGCCCTGGTCGAGCGCGCCCGCGCGGGTGTGCAGGTGCGCCTGCTGCTCGACGCGGTGGGTTCGTCGGCCCTGCCCCGCCGCTTCCTGCAGCCGCTGCTCGACGCCGGTGGCGAAGCGATCTGGTTCCACCCACGGCAGCTGCTGAAGCCATTCAAGCGCCCGTGGTTGAACCTGCGTACCCACCGCAAGCTGGTGATCGTCGACGGCCGCCTCGCCTTCACCGGCGGCATCAACATCACCGACGACGAGGATGAAAGCCGCAGGGCGGATGCCTACCGCGACCTGCACATGCGCATCCGCGGCCACGTGGTGCGCAGCCTGCAGCTGGTGTTCGCCGAGGACTGGCTCTACGCCAGTGGACAGGATCCCTCGCGCATGGACATCGCGCGTCTGTGGCCAGCTGACATGCCGCTGCGCGGCGATGGTGCGATCAACGCCCAGGTGCTGGTCTCCGGCCCGGACTCGGGCTGGGAAACGATCCATCGCCTGCATGTGGCGGCGATCCAGGAAGCGCACGAGCGCGTCTGGCTGGTCACGCCCTACTTCGTGCCGGGCGAAGCGGCGCGGATGGCACTGACCTCGGCCGCGCTGGGCGGGCTGGACGTGCGCCTGCTGGTGCCGAAGATGAGCGATTCCTGGTTCGTCACCCAGGCCGCCCGCTCCTACTTCGACGAGCTGCTGCATGCCGGGGTGAAGATCTACGAGTACGGCCCACGCATGCTGCATACCAAGGCCTTCATCGCCGATGACGACGTCTGCATCGTCGGCAGTGCCAACTTCGATCACCGCAGCTTCCGGCTGAACTTCGAGCTGTCGATGATGATCAGCGACCGTGACCGGGTGGCTGCGCTGGCCGAACTGCTGCAGGGCGAATTCGACCGTTCCGCGCGGGTGCACGACCAGGCCGGTCGTTCGCTGTGGCTGCACCGCCTGCCCGAGGCCTTCGCCCGGCTGGCCTCGCCGCTGCTCTGACGCAGCGCTACACTGCGCCGATCATCCGGGGAGCCCGACTATGTACTGGTTGTACCTGCTGCTGGCGCTGGGCTGTTTCGCCTTCGCGCTGAAGACCCCCAGCCCCGGGCTGATGACCCTGTGCCTGCTGGCCGCCCTCGCCTTCCTGCTGGCCTGGGTACGCGGCCGCTATGTGGCCCGTTTCGGTGATCCACAGCGCGATCCGTCCACACTGGTCGATGCCGAAGAACTGCGCCGCCTGCGCGAACAGGCCCAGGCCCGCCGCGGTGACGACCCCAACGATCACGATCCATCCCCTCTTTCCAAGTAGTTTCGTTCCATGACCCAGCTCAGCGTCAACGTCAACAAGATCGCCGTCCTGCGCAATTCGCGCGGCGGTGCCGAACCGGACGTGGTACGCGCCGCCCAGGCCTGCCTGGATGCCGGCGCGCACGGCATCACCGTGCATCCGCGACCGGACCGTCGCCACATCACCGCCGAGGACGTGCTGGCCCTGTCCACGCTGACCCGTGCGCGTGGGGTGGAGTTCAACATCGAAGGCAATCCGTTCGCACCGCCGCGCGAGGGTTATCCGGGGCTGCTGCCGCTGTGTGCACAGACCCGTCCGGCGCAGGCTACCCTGGTGCCTGACAGCGACGGCCAGATCACCTCCGATCATGGTTTCGACTTCGAGCGGGATGCCGAACGACTGCGCCCGCTGATTGCCGAACTGAAAGCGATGGGTTGCCGGGTCAGCCTGTTCGTCGATGCCGGCAACCCGTTGCTGGAGCAGGCGGCCGAAGTGGGTGCGGACCGCATCGAGCTGTATACCGGGCCCTATGCGGAGGCGCATGCGGCTGGTGATGCTGACGCGATGCTGGCGCTGTTCGCCACTGCCGCACGCCGTGCACAGGCCGTTGGCCTGGGCGTGAACGCCGGCCACGATCTGTCGCAGGACAACCTGCGCGATTTCCTGGCCAACGTGCCGGACGTGCTGGAGGTGTCGATCGGCCACGCGCTGATCGGTGAGGCGCTGTACGACGGGCTGGACGCCACGGTGCGCGGGTACCTGGCGCTGCTCTGACCCCTCCCCTGTAGCATCGAGCCCTGCTCGACTTCGGTCTTGGGCCACCTTGGGTGGGAGTCGAGCACGGCTCGACTCTACGGGGGCGCTGAACCCTTCAGGCGGCCGTCGCAGCCACTGAGACGGCCGCGACGTACCCTGCCGCAATGGGTATTGCGATCAAGGGCCGAGGTTCCACGTCCCACCTTGCCGGGCGCTTTGAAAGCACTGTCAGCGAGGCGGTGGACGACGGCTGGGCGGTCGACGAGAGCGAGGAGTTCCTTGCCCCTCGCCTGCGTACCGAAGTGCGTGCCGAGACCGCGCGCAGCATCATCAGCCGCAACACCTCGCCGGACGTCGGCTTCAGCCAGTCGGTCAATCCGTATCGCGGCTGCGAGCATGGATGCTCATACTGCTTTGCACGCCCCTCGCATGCCTATCTGAACCTGTCGCCGGGCCTGGATTTCGAAACCAAGCTGTTCGCCAAGACCAATGCGCCGCAGCTGCTGCGCAAGGAGCTGTCGAAGCCGGGCTACGTGCCGCAGCCGATCGCGCTGGGCATCAACACCGACGCGTATCAGCCGATCGAGCGCAAGTTCAAACTCACCCGCCAACTGATCGAAGTGATGCTGGAGACCAAGCATCCTTTCTCGCTGATCACCAAGAACGCACTGGTCGAGCGCGATATCGACCTGCTTGCACCGCTGGCGGCGGAGAACCTGGTCAGCGTGCATTTCTCGGTGACCTCGCTGGACCCGCACCTCTCCGCGAAGCTGGAGCCACGCGCGTCTGCACCGCATGCGCGGCTGCGCGCGATGAAGCGCCTGCATGAAGCCGGTATTCCGGTGGGCGTGATGGTGGCGCCGGTGATTCCGTGGATCAACGACAGCGAACTGGAAGCCGTGCTGGAGGCTGCACACGATGCCGGTGCCAGCACCGCCGGTTATGTGCTGCTGCGCCTGCCGCTGGAAGTGGCACCGCTGTTCCGCGAGTGGCTGGACACCCATCATCCAGATCGCGCCGCACATGTGATGAGTACCATCCAGCAGCTGCGCGGCGGCAAGGACTACGACAGCCAGTTCGGCACGCGCATGCGGGGCCAGGGCGTGTATGCCGATCTGTTGAACAACCGCTTCAAGCTGGCGCGCAAACGTCTGGGCTTCAATGCGCAGAACAGCCATTGGCCGAAGCTGGATTGCAGCCGGTTCCAGAAGCCGCTGCCGCCGAAGAAGGATTCGCCGCAGGGTTCGTTGTTCTGAGTAGAGTCGAGCTTGCTCGACTGGAGACGGAAAAGCAGTCGAGCAAGCTCGACTCTACCCTCCAAACAACTTCTGCGCACTCTGGAACAGGATGCCCCGGGTCGCGGTGAACTAGTGCCCCCCCAGCTGGTCGCGATGAACTTGTCCCCACCCTGCGGCCGGTTGCCACGATGCGTGTGGGTGAACGCAGTCGGCGCAATCAGCAGGCTGCCGGTGCGCGGCGCGATCTTCCGCCCCTGGAACAGGAACTCGGTTTCGCCCTCTTCGAAGTCGTCGTTGAGGTACAGCGTCCACAGCACGTGCCGGTGCAGGGTCTCGGCCTGCGCATCCTTCGGGTACAGCTCGCAATGCCAGTACGGGTAGCCGCCCTCGCCTGCCGCATACCACTGCAGGTTGATCGCACCCGGGCGCAGGCAGGTGCGGGCCAGATCGGCCAGCTGCTGCTGCGGCATGTCGGGGAAGTCCTCGGCAGACAGGCGTCGCGGTTGGCCGTTGCTGTCCTGGATCTGCAACATCAGCGGCGCAATCAACGCCTGTGGATAACGGCGTAGATAAGTCAGCAGGCCGTTGAACACCGCGATCTGCAGCTGCTGATCGACATCCTGCCAGCCGTCCAGGCCACTGATGCGCAGATCCTTGCTGTGCTTGAGTTCCGGGAACACGCCACTGCCCACCGCACCGGGCTGCAGGCCACGCGTAGCGCGCAGGCGCTCAACGATGGCCGCGCAGACCTCGCTGGGGACGGCGTTGTGGATGACTTCGATGAAATCGACCGGGCCCTGCTCGTGCATGCGTGCATTCCTTAGGCGGCAACGGCTTGATGGTGCCGTTTGCCGCCCTCGGTGTCACCCCACGGTCATGTCATCGAACTGCCATGACCGCTGTCAGGCGATAGGCCGTCAGCCCTGCGCGTCGTCGTGTGCGTGGTGGTAGCGCACGGCTTCAGCCACTTCCTCGCGCGAACCCAGGAACACCGGCACGCGCTGGTGCAGCTGGTCGGGCTGGATGTCGAGGATGCGCTCGCGGCCGGTCCAGGCAGCGCCACCGGCCTGTTCGACCAGCAGGCCCATCGGGTTGGCTTCGTACATCAGGCGCAGCTTGCCGGCCTTGGACGGATCCTTCTTGTCCCACGGGTAGATGAAGATGCCGCCGCGGGTCAGGATGCGATGCACGTCGGCGACCATGCTGGCGATCCAGCGCATGTTGAAGTTCTTGCCGCGCGCGCCTTCCTTGCCCGCCAGCAGATCACCGACATAGGCCTGCATCGGCGCTTCCCAGTGACGCTGGTTGGACATGTTGATGGCGAATTCCTGGGTGGCCGCCGGAATCTGCATGTTCTCGGTGGTCAGCACGAACTCGCCCTTCTCGCGGTCCAGGGTGAAGGCATGGGTACCGTGGCCGACGGTCAGCACCAGCTGGGTGCTGGGCCCGTAGATGCAGTAGCCGGCGGCAATCTGCTTGCTGCCCGGCTGCAGGAAGGCGTCATCGCCCGGCAGTTCGACGTTGGTCGGGCAGCGCAGCACCGAGAAGATGGTGCCGACGGAGACGTTGACGTCGATGTTGGAGCTGCCATCGAGGGGATCGAACAGCAGCAGGAAATCGCCGCGCGGATAGATGTCCGGCACCGGCTGGCTGTGGTCCATTTCCTCCGAGGCGCAGGCGGCGAGGTGGCCGCCCCAGGCGTTGGCTTCGAGCAGGATCTCGTTGCTGATCACATCCAGCTTCTTCTGCGCTTCCCCCTGCACGTTGCCGGTACCGGCGTCGCCGAGCACGCCACCGAGGGCGCCCTTGCTGACGGCGATGGAGATGCTGGTGCAGGCGCGGGCGACGACCGCGATCAGCTGGCGCAGGTCGGCATTGATGCGGCCGGCGTGCTGTTCCTGGATCAGGAAGCGGGTCAACGAAGTACGGGACATGAGCGGGCAGGTCTCGGCAGCGGGAAAACGCCTATTGTCGCCCGTATGGCGGGGCCGTGCGTGAGCGCGGGAAGGCGTAATCGTTTCCAGATGCGTTGCGCTGTCGGCGCACTCCTTCATGGAGGCGCAGGGCGAGGCACACCGTGACCAGGACACGCCGTAAACCCCCCTCCGGGGTCCGGCCCAGCCGCTGGCGGCAGGGCGTTCGGGCGCTTGCGAAGCAGTGCTTCGCAGGCAAAGCGCCCTCACCCATGGGGGCTCGATCGGCGCATCCATGCGCCTCACGGTCCTGGCCACGGTGTGCCTCGCCCTGCGCTTCAGGGTTCGCCGCGAGCGCGGAGAGTGTGGCAAAGGCAAAGCAGGAGCAAAAACAAAGGCGCCTTTCGGCGCCTTTGTCTTCAAACCACTGGAGCACTGTTTCAGCCCTTGGCCACAGTGGCCACGGCCTTGGCGACGTACTCCAGGTTGTTCTGGTTCAGCGCGGCCACGCAGATGCGGCCGGTGCCGACGGCGTAGATGCCGAACTCGTCGCGCAGGCGTTCGACCTGCTCACGGCTCAGGCCGGAGTAGGAGAACATGCCGGCCTGCTCGTTGATGAAGCCGAACTGCGGGGCACCGGCAGCGGCCAGCTTCTCCACCAGGCCCTGGCGCAGGGCGTGGATGCGCTCGCGCATCTCGGTCAGCTCCTGCTCCCACATCGCGCGCAGTTCCGGGTTGGTCAGCACGCCGGCCACCAGCGCGGCACCGTGGGTGGACGGGCTGGAGTAGATGGTGCGGATCACGCGCTTGACCTGCGACTGCACGGCCTTGGCGTCAGCGGCGGTCGGCGCCACCATCGACAGCGCACCCACGCGCTCGCCGTACAGCGAGAACGACTTGGAGTACGAGTTGGCGACGATGAAGCTGTCGATGCCGGCTTCGGCGATGATGCGCACGGCGGCGCCGTCCTGCTCGATGCCCTTGTCGAAGCCCTGGTAGGCCATGTCGATGAAGGGGAACAGCTGCTTCTCCTTCAGCAGCTGCGCGACCTGCTTCCACTGGGTGACCGTGAGGTCAGCGCCGGTCGGGTTGTGGCAGCAGGCATGCAGCAACACCACGGTGCCGGCTTCCAGCTTGCCCAGGTCGGCCAGCAGGCCGTCGAAGTTGACGCCGTGGGTGGTCGGGTCGAAATAGGTGTAGTCCACCACCTCGAAGCCGGCCGCGCTGAACACGGCGCGGTGGTTTTCCCAGCTGGGGTTGCTCAGCGCAACGGTGGCGTGCGGCAGCAGCTTCTTCAGCACGTCGGCGCCGACGCGCAGCGCACCGCTGCCACCGACGGTCTGTGCGGTGGTGACGCGGCCGGCGGCCAGCAGCGGCGAGTCCTTGCCGAACACCAGCTCGCGCGTGGCCTGCGTGTACGCCGGCAGGCCATCGATCGGCAGGTAGCCGCGCGGTTTGGCTTCAGCGGCGAGCTGCTGCTCGATCTGCTTGACGGCGCGCAGCAGCGGAATGCGGCCGCTCTCGTCGTAGTAGATGCCCACACCCAGGTTGACCTTGGTCGGGCGGCTGTCGGCGTTGTACGCCTCGGTCAGGCCCAGGATCGGGTCGCCTGGGACCAGTTCCACGTTTGCAAAGAAGGACACGGCGGTACTCGTTCGGTAGACGGAAAGGGGGAGGAATTGCGCCACGCGGTCTGCGGCTTTTCGGCCGGAAACGGCCCATCGTAACAAAGCCTGCCGGGGCTGGCCGCCGCCATCGTCATCCACGGCCCCGTACCATGGCGTGCGTTGCCGCCCGATCCATCAACCTGAATCATGAATCCTGCCGCACGACGCCGTTGCCTGCCGCTGTCCGCCCTGCTGCTGTCGCCCTGGGCGGCCATGGCCGAGCCTGCGCCCACCGCCCTGCCCGCCGTGCAGGTGCAGGTGGCGCGGGTGCCGGGTATCGACCCGTTCGCGCTGCCGGCCAGCCTGGACACCGTCTGGATCGACGCCAGCCGCGCGGGCACCGGCGCGCAGCTGTCCGAGGCGCTGGCCGGCGTACCGGGACTAGTGGCGCGCGACCGGCAGAACTTCGCCCAGGACACGCAGCTGTCGATCCGTGGCTTCGGCGCGCGCTCGACCTTTGGTGTGCGCGGGGTACGGGTGTTGATCGACGGGGTGCCGGCGACCATGCCCGATGGCCAGGGCCAGCTGTCGCACGCCAGCTTGTTGGGCGCCGAACGCATCGAGGTGCTGCGCGGGCCGTTCTCGGCGCTGTACGGCAATTCCTCCGGCGGCGTGCTGCAGGTCTGGAGCGCGCAGGGCCGGGCCGGCGACCCGTGGCGGCTGCGCGTGAACGCCGGCGCCGACAACACGCTCAGTGTCGGCGCGCAACTGAAGGGTGCCGGCCAAGCGCTGGACTACAACATCGCCGCCAATCACTTCCGCACCGATGGCTGGCGGGACCATAGCCGCGCGCGCCGTGAATCGCTCAACGCACGTATTGGTGGTGATCTGGGCGGTGGACGGCTCGAGCTGCTGCTCAACGCGCTCGATGCCCCCGATGCGCAGGATCCGCTGGGCCTGAGCCGTGCCCAGGTGGCGGCCGATCCGCGCCAGGCCACGGCAGTGGCTCACCAGTACAACACCCGCAAATCGGTGCGCCAGCAGCAGGCTGGGTTGCGTTGGACCCGGGAAACCGACACCCAGCGCTGGCAGCTGATGGGCTATGCCGGGCAGCGTGAGGTCACCCAGTACCTGCCGATTCCGCCGACCGCACAGGTCAACCCGTTGCATGCGGGCGGCGTGATCGATCTGGACGCGGGCTACGGCGGACTGGACGCGCGCTGGGGCTGGCATGGCGACCTCGCCGGCCGACCGTTGGACCTGGTGGCCGGGCTCAGTGCGGACCGCCAGCGCCAGCACCGCACCGGCTACGAGAACTTCATCGGCAGCACCCTGGGCGTGCGTGGGCGCCTGCGTCGTGACCAGATCGACGTCGTGCAGAACGTGGACCAGTTCGCCCAGGCCTGGTGGCAGTGGAGCCCGCGCTGGTCGCTGCTGGCTGGGCTGCGCCACAGCGCCTTGCGATTCGAATCGAATGACCGCTACATCACCGGGCGCAATCCGGACGACAGCGGCCACCGTCGCTATCAGGCAACCACGCCGGTGGCAGGTGTCAGCTTCGAGGCCAGCCCGCAGTGGCGGCTGCACGCCGCCGTGGGCCGGGGCTTCGAGACGCCTACCTTCAATGAGCTGGGGTATCGCGCCGACGGCCAGGCGGGATTGGCACTGGATCTGGCGGCCGCGCGCAGCCGCAATCTGGAGATAGGCAGCAAATGGCGCGCACAGGACGGAACCCAGCTTGATATCAGCCTGTTCCGCGCAGATACCGACGATGAGCTGGCAGTTGCCAGCAACTCTGGTGGGCGCAGCACCTATCGCAACATCGGCCGCACCCGCCGCCAAGGTGTGGAACTGCAGTACCGACAGCCGCTGGCCGAGCAGCTGGAACTGCAGCTGGCATGGACATGGCTGCAGGCGCAGGTGCGCTCGCCGTACCTGACCTCGAACAGCGTGGTCGCCGCGGGCAGCCGCCTGCCCGGTGTGCCGCGCCAGCAGGCCTTCGCCAGGCTGCAGTGGACCCCCGCCGACTGGCAGTGGGCGCTGGAAGCCTCGGCCAGTAGCGATACCGTGGTCAACGACGTGGCGACCGAACGCGCGCCCGGTTTCGCCCTGCTGCATCTGGAAGGCGGGCGTCGCTGGAACCTGCCGGGTGGCGAGCTGCGCGCCTTCGCACGGTTGGAGAACGTGCTGGACCAGGCCTACATCGGCTCGGTGATCGTCAATGACGGCAATGGCCGCTTCTACGAGCCGGGACCGGGACGGCGGGCCAACGTCGGCCTGCAGTGGTCGTGGCGCTGAAGTGGTAGTGCCGGCCGCTGGCCGGCATCGCGCGGTGCAGGACGTCAGGAGGTTGCCGGCCAGCGGCCGGCGCTACCGTCAGTCGGGGGCCTTGGCCGGCACGAACGGCGAGGTCGGGTCGCTGGCCGGGAAGGTCTCCTCCAGCGCCTCATCCTGGTTGTCGCTGGCGCGCTGCTTGCGCTCACGCCGCTTGAGCGGGCTTTCCTGGCCGCCACGATGGCGGTCGCCGCCGTCCTTGCGGTCCAGCGCGGCCTGTTCAGACTCGTGCTTCACTGGCAGATGCTCTCCGGCATGCTCGGCATCGAAGAACGGTGCACCGGTGCCGCGGTAGTCGGCATTGTCGGCATCGCGCTTGCCGCGCTGCTCGCCGGGAATGGGCGGGTGGTTTTCGCGCAGCGGGTCTCGTGAGGTCTCTCGGCTCATGGTCTGGTACCTGCACTCGGGGACTCCCACTACACCGCCCTGCAGGTAAAGCCGCTGCGAACCTGGCGTCATGAACATCTCGCTCACCCCCCGGTAACGGGACCGCGCGTATTCCTGCCCACCCGCCCCCGCTGCAGGAGCCGGCCATGCCCCGTCTTGAACGACCCGCACCGTCCGTGTTCAACGCCCTGCTCGATCCGCTCGGCCAACGCACCGCGCAGCGCCGCACGCGCCGCCAGGAAGATCCGCAGGCGGTGGCGCAGGACTACCTGCAGTACATGCTCAGTGACTACGAAGAGCGCCGAGGCCACAGCCACCGCAACTGGCGCGATCTGTGCCCGGTGTATGCCTTCGCGCTGACCACGCATGCCGCCGACTGGCCGCGCGGTGATGCCGCCGATACCTGCGAGGAACTGGCCGAGCATTGGGAGCAGATGCGCGGGCAGTCGCGGTTGAGCTGGTCGCAGGCGAGGCCGGTGGTGGAGGACGCCTGGCGCGCACTGGACCATATTCCGGCGGCGGCGGTGAGGCCGTTGCTGCAGTAGTGCCGGCCGCTGGCCGGAAACCCAGGAAACTTCAGTCCGCGAGCCTCAGCCGGCCAGCGGCCGGCACTACCGTAGAACCCACGTGCACGGCATGGACACGGCTGGTTTACGCCCTCCGGCCCACGCTGGGCACCCTGCCCCGCCAAAGGTGCGCCCATGGCCCGCCCGATCTGGACCGGCACGTTGTCGTTTGGCCTGCTCAACGTGCCGGTGTCACTGATGTCCGGCGAACGCAAGGTCGATCTGCAGTTCCGCATGCTCGACTCCCGCGATCGCAAGCCGATCCGTTTCGAACGGGTCAACGCCGACACCGGTGAGGAAGTGCCCTGGAAGGACATCGTCAAAGCCTATGAGTACGACAAGGGCAGTTATGTCGTGCTGGAGGAAGGTGATATCCGTTCGGCGGCGCCGGAAAGCCACGAAGCGGTGGAGGTGGAATCGTTCGTGGATGCGGCGCAGATCGACCCACGCTACTACGAGAAACCGTATCTGCTGGTGCCCGGCAAGAAGGCCGAAAAGGGCTATGTGCTGCTGCGCGAAACGCTGCGCAGTACCGGCAAGGTGGGCATCGCGCGGGTGGTGGTGCGCACGCGCGAATACCTGTGCGCGGTGATGCCGCATGAGGACGCGCTGGTGTTGATGATCCTGCGCTATCCGCAGGAGCTGGTGGATCCCGAGGACTACAAGCTGCCCACCGGAAAACTGTCCGACTATCGCATCACCAGCAAGGAAACGGCGATGGCCGAACAGCTGATCGAGTCAATGGCCGGTGACTGGGATCCTTCGGATTATCACGATGAGTTCCGCGAGCGTCTGCAGCTGGTATTGAACAAGCGCATCAAATCCAAGGGCGGCACTACCCGGGTGGAAGACGAGCCCGCACCGCGTGAAGATGCCACCACCAATGTGGTGGATTTCATGGCGTTGCTTCAGAAGAGCCTGGACGCCAACAAGCGCACGCCGGCGAAGAAGACGGCAATGCGCAAGGCACCGGCGAAGAAGGCTGCGAAGAAGGCTGCGAAGAAGGCCGCCAAAAAGGCCGTAAAGAAGACCACGCGGCGCAAGGCAGGTTGAACCATGTCGCTGCACCAGTACCGGCGCAAGCGCAGACTGGGTGGTGGCGCCGGGCGGACGCCGGAGCCTGACGACACGCCCGCACGCGGGAATCCGAAGCGGCGGCCGACCTTCGTCATCCAGCTGCATCACGCAAGCTCGCGTCACTATGACTTCCGCCTGGAAATGGACGGCGTACTGAAGAGCTGGGCCGTGCCCAAGGGGCCTTCGCTGCGCGTCGGTGAGAAGCGGCTGGCCGTGGAGGTGGAAGATCACCCGTTGTCCTACGCCGGTTTCGAAGGAGACATTCCTGAAGGCCACTATGGCGCTGGCCACGTGGATGTCTTCGATCACGGCACCTGGGCCTGTGAAGGTGATCCACTGCAGGCGCTGGCGGCTGGAAAGATCGACTTCGTGCTGCACGGGCAACGCCTGGCCGGTGGGTGGAAGCTGGTGCGTACGGCAATGAAAGGGCGTCAGGTGCAGTGGCTGCTGATAAAGCGCGACGACGGCGAAGCGCGCGACGCGGAGGCGGATGACCTGCTGACGGCACCCACGCCGAAACGAGCATCTGCGGCGAAGAAGCGTTCCACAGCGAAGGCGGCGCGTGCTGCACCCGTCGCACGCACGACCACGCGCAAGGCCGATGCGCGTTGGCATGCACGCGCGCTGCAACTGCACGGCGCACGTGATACGCCCTATCCCCTTGGGTTCAAACCGCAGTTGACCGATCATCGCGACAGTGCCCCCGACGGCGAGCGCTGGCTGCACGAGATCAAGTGGGACGGCTATCGTCTGCTGGCCGATCTGCACAATGGCGAGGTGAAACTCCGCTCGCGCAACGGCCTGGACTGGACGGCCGATTTTCCCGAGGTCGCGCAGGCCGTGCTGGCGCTGCCGGTGCGCGATGCGCGCCTGGATGGCGAGCTGGTGGTTCTGGACAAGGAAGGACGCAGCGATTTCGCAGCACTGCAGCGCGTGATCGATGGAAGCTCGAAGCAACCGTTGCGTTACATCGTGTTCGATCTTCCGGGTGTGGCCGGCGTGGACATCAGTCGTGCGCCGTTGCTGGAACGCAAGGCGCTGCTGAAGGATCTCATCGGGCCGGCGCCCGGCACACTGGCCTTCAGCGAACACGTGGTCGACCATGGGCCGCAGGTGTTCGATGCCAGCGGCGAGGCCGGCTTCGAAGGCATCGTCAGCAAGCAGGTGGATGCGCCGTACGTAAACACCCGCGCGCGCAGCTGGGTGAAGGTGAAGCACGAAGACACCGACGAGTTCGTGATCGTCGGCTATACGGCACCCAAGGGTTCCCGGGTGGGATTCGGCTCGCTGCTTCTGGCCACGCCGGACAAGGCCGGGCTGCGCTATGTGGGCCGCGTGGGTACCGGCTTCGACGACGAGCGCCTGCGCGCGCTGCTCAAGGCACTGCAGCCTTTGGCAGTGAAGACGCCGGTGCTGCAGCTGCCGGCGCATGTGCCGTTCCGCGCCGCCAGCGTACGCTGGGTGAAACCGGTGACGGTGGCGGAGGTGGCGTTCCGTGGCTGGGGCAAGGAAGGCCTGCTGCGCCAGGCCAGTTTCAAGCGGCTGCGCAGCGACAAGCAGGAGGAGGACCTGGGAATGAGCACCGCAGATGCCGAACCCGGAGGTGAGGTCCAGATCACCCATCCTGAGCGGGTGGTGTTTCCAAAGCAGAAACTGAGCAAGGGCGACGTGGCCGACTACTACCAGCGCATGGCGCGCTGGATCCTGCCCGAACTTGGCGGACGTCCGCTGTCATTGCTGCGCTGCCCGGACGGCGTGGGCAAGGCCTGCTTCTTCCAGAAGCATCATGGCCCCGGCCTGGGCGATGCGGTACATGCGGTGCCCCTCCTGCAGAAGAGCGGCCGCGAGGATTACGTCTACATCGACGATGCGCGGGGCCTGCTGCAACTGGTGCAGATGAACACGCTGGAGCTGCATCCCTGGGGTGCGACCGTGGCCGACCCGGAGCATCCGGATCGACTGGTGTTCGATCTCGACCCTGGTGAGGGCGTCAGCTGGGCACAGGTGAAAGCCGGTGCGCGCGACGTGCGTGACCGCCTGCAGCAGGTGGGTCTGGAGAGCTTCGTACGCCTGTCTGGCGGCAAGGGGGTGCACGTGGTGGTACCACTGCAGCCCAAGGCTGGCTGGGGCGAAGCCAAGGCATTCTGCGAGGCGTTCGCACAGGCGATGGCGGAGCAGGCGCCGGACCGCTACGTGGCGACGATGAGCAAGGCGAAGCGCAATGGCGTCATCTTCATCGACTGGCTGCGCAACACCCGAGGCGCCACCAGCGTGTGCTCGTGGTCGCTGCGTGCACGCGATTCTGGCGGCGTGGCGGTGCCGCTGCGCTGGGAAGAACTGGCGCGGGTGAGCGCGGCCGACGCGTTTCCGATGGTCAAGGCGCTGGCGCGTGCCAAGCGGCTGAAGGGGGACCCATGGCAGGGCATCGCGCGATTGAAGCAGACGCTGCCGACGCTGAAGCGGTAGTGCCGGCCGCTGGCCGGCACCTGTAGCATGGGCGAGGTTGCCGGCCAGCGGCCGCGCCCCCGGGGCCGGGGGGGGGGCGGGCCGGCGCCCGCCCCGCGCCCCGGGGCGGGGGGGCCCCCCCCCCCCCCGCCACTACCTGGATGCGCTCAGCGCGGATCGCGCGACGCGCGGCGGCCGAACCACCAGCCGGCCAGCAGCTGCAACGGCAGCGATGCCAGCAGCGAAATGACGAACCAGAGTGGGAAATCCGCGCCGGCGCTCCACATCGCGTAACCGCATCCGAGTGCGATCAACGACCAGATCGAGAACCCATGCGAACGCGGCCAGCACGGCGCGTAGTAGGTGGCGAAGGAAATGCCGGCGATGCCGCCCAGTACGCTGAAGGCCAGGTCCCACCCCAGCTGCACGCTGTTGTTGTCCGGCGACATGCCCAGCAACGGGGGCAGCCAGCTGGCGACGCTGCTGACCAGCGCAAGCGACAGCACGCCGCCGATCAGGGCGACGAGGGACAGGAACAGGGTCTTGAGCAGGCCGGGCATGCGCGCATTGTACGGCGGCGCGAAATGCCTGGGGTTGCCGGCCAGCGGTCGGCACCACCGGGGGATAGGCATGGCCGCCGCGTCCGTGGGAGAGGGGGACGGAGCGACGGCGGCCATGCACAGGCGGTCAGGCGGCGAAGTCGAGCACCACGCGGCCTTCAATGGTGCCCGCGTGCATGCGCGCGAACACGTCGTTGATGTTTTCCAGGCGGTCGGTGCTGACCGTGGCCGCGACCTTGCCTTCGGCAGCGAACTGCAGCGACTCCTGCAGGTCCAGCCGGGTGCCGACGATCGAGCCGCGCACGGTGATGCCGTTGAGCACCATGCCGAAGATGTCCAGCGGGAAATTACCGGGCGGCAGTCCATTGAGCGAGACGGTGCCGCCACGGCGGACCATGCCCAGCGCCTGCTCGAAGGCCTTCGGCGAAACCGCGGTGACCAGCGCGCCGTGCGCGCCGCCGATTTCCTTCTTCAGGAAGGCGGCGGGGTCGGTGGTGCGCGCGTTGACGGTGATCTGCGCGCCGAGCTGCCGGGCCAATGCCAGTTTGTTGTCGTCCACATCCACCGCGGCCACGTTCAGGCCCATCGCGCGGGCGTACTGCACCGCCATGTGGCCCAGACCGCCGATGCCGGAGATGGCGACCCAGTCCCCGGGCTTGGTGTCGGTCACCTTCAGGCCCTTGTAGACGGTCACGCCGGCGCACAGCACCGGCGCGATCTCGACGAAGCCCACGTCCTTCGGAAGCAGGCCGACATAGTTGGCATCGGCCAGTGCGTACTCGGCGAAGCCGCCGTTGACGGAGTACCCGGTGTTGCGCTGTGTCTCGCACAGCGTTTCCCAGCCACCCAGGCAGTGTTCGCAATGGCCACACGCCGAGTACAACCAGGGGATGCCGACCCTGTCGCCTTCCTTGACGTGCCCTACCCCGCCTCCCACGGCCACGATGTGCCCCACGCCCTCGTGACCGGGGATGAATGGCGGGTTCGGTTTCACCGGCCAGTCGCCCTCGGCGGCGTGCAGGTCGGTGTGGCAGACGCCACAGGCCTCGATCTTGACCAGTACTTCGCCCGCCCCCGGGCGCGGTACCTGGACTTCCTCGATCACCAGTGGCTTGCCGAACTCACGCACCACGGCGGCCTTCATGGTCGAATTCATGTTCGGATCTCCGTAGTGCGCTTGCCCACAGAATGACGCCGGCTCGAGGCCGGCGCTTTGATCACGATCAAACCTTTGACGATTCGTGCAGCAGGTTCAGCTGGCCAGCACTGACGCCTCGCGGGCCAGGCGCTCGATCGCATCCCAGTCGCGGGTCTGCAGCAACGCCGGGGTGGTCAGCCACGAGCCGCCCACGCACAGCACGTTGGGCAGGTGCAGGAACTGCGGCGCGGTCTGCGCGCTGATGCCGCCGGTCGGGCAGAAGCGCACATCGGCGAACGGGCCGTGCCAGGCCGCCAGCAGCGCAGCGCCACCGGCCTGCACCGCCGGGAAGAACTTGAAGGTGTCGTGGCCGTGCTCCAGGCCCAGGATCAGGTCGGAGGCAGTGGCGGCACCGGGCAGGTATGGCAGGTCGGCATCACGCGCGGCGGCATACAGCGTCGGGGTGGCACCGGGGGACACCGCGAAACGCGCACCGGCCTCCTTGGCTGCCTGCATCTGCGCGGCGTTGAGCACGGTGCCGGCACCGATTACCGCATCGGGCACGGCCTCGACCATCGCCTTGATCGCATCCAGCGCCTGCGGCGTGCGCAGCGTCACTTCGATCACCGGCAGACCGCCGCGGAACAGCGCCTGGGCCACTTCGACCGCTTCATTCACATCTTCGGGGGTGTACACCGGAATCACCGGTGCCAGCTTCAACAGCGCGCGCAGGCGCGGATCAGCGCTGGACATCGTCTTGCTCCTTGCCCGACCGGGCATCGCGGATCGCCGCCGGGTCCGGCAGCGCAGCGGCGCATGATGCCACGTGGCTCACGACGGTGCCGGTGGTGCCCCGCCCTGCCCCCGGCTCAGGCCGGGTCGGCCTGCAATGCCTGGATGCGGCGCTGGTACCAGTCACCACCGAGCGGATCGAACACCGCCGAGCGCTCCATCTGCGCCTCGTACACGTGTACCGAGATCGCCAGCGCTTCGTTGCTGGCGTTGCGCAGGGTGTGGTACTCGTGCGGCGGAATCAGGCTGCCGGCACTGCCGCAGCCCCCGCGCAGCACGGCGTGGCGGCGGAAGCGGCAGCGCTCACCGTTGCGCTCCAGCAGTTCATAGCGGGTGATCTCCAGCTCGCCTGACCACACTCCCTCCACACACCACATGGCATCGTGGTCGTGCAGCGGCGTGCCCTGCCCTGGGCCCCAGCTCATGGCAATCACGCTGTAGCCGTGTTCGCGGCTGTGGTACAGCGGGCGTCGCGCGTAATGATCACTGACCGGACGGTGTACGCACTCGGGCAATTCGATGCGGCTGTCCGCGATGGCTTCCTGCAGCGCCAGCTGCAGGTCGGCGGTGATGCGCTCGGCATCACCGGAGGTCATCGCCGCGTCGACCGCAGCGATCAACCTGTCGCGGCCACGGAACACCGGAAACGGAGAAGTCTGCAGGTCCATGCCCCGACTGTAGCGGAGCCTGGTTAAGGGAATGTTGGCGTTCGCGCGCGTCGCGCCCGCATTCAAGGTGAACACGCGCGGAAGAACGGTTCAGATGGACATCAAGTAGAGCGATCACAATGGAACCTCGCGCAGCAGAAGCGGTCGAACACGACGCGATCCATCTTCGCTGCGACATTCCGCAACTTCGCGCCCCACGGGCGCAAGGCTAGAATTCTCCGACTTACCTGGTTCTATACATGTCAGTGCGAATTATTAGCGATGCCGCGTTGCCGGCATCGAAGGGCAAGGCTGCCACGATCAACGACATCGCACGACTGTCGGGAGTTTCCAAGAAAACGGTTTCAAGAATCATCAACAACTCGCCGCTGGTGCGCAAAGACACCCGCGACAAGGTCGAGGCGTTGATGCGCGAGGTCGGTTACGTGCCCGACCCCCTGGCGCGCGGCCTCGCGTTCCGCCGCTCCTTCCTGATCGGCCTGGTGTATGACGACCCGGGCGCCCAATGCATCGTCGACCTGCAGCACGGCGCGCTGGAAGCGCTGCGCGGCACCGGCTATGAACTGGTGGTGCACCCGTGCAACAGCCAGGATGCGGACTGTGCGTACGGCGTGCGGCGCTTCGTGCAGCAGCAGAAGCTGCACGGCGTGATCCTGGGCCCGCGTGCCTCCGAGTCGGCTGCGTTGACGGAGATGCTCGACGGCATTGAATGCCGCTACGTCCGCATCAACGCGCATGTGTCGGATGACGAGGCACAGGCCGTGGTCACCCATGATCGCGACGGTGCAGCCGCGGCAGCGGGCTACCTGCTCTCGCTCGGCCACCGCGACATCGCGGTGATTGCCGGTCCGGGCGACCGCCGTACTGCACGCGAGCGCACCCATGGCTTCCTCGACCGGCTGGCGCAGGTGGGCCTGACCCTGCCGGGTGAACGCGTGCTGGAAGCGGGCGATACGTTCGAGTCGGGCGTGCATGCCGCCGAACGGCTGCTGATGGGCGGACAACGCCCCAGTGCGATCTTTGCCGGCAACGACGAAATGGCTGCCGGCGTGTACCAGGTGGCGTTGCGTGCGGGCATCGCGGTGCCGCAGCAGTTGTCGATCGTCAGCTACGACGACAGCCCGCTGGCGTCGCGGCTGTGGCCGCCGCTGACCTCGGTGCGTCGCCATGTGTCCGACATCGGACGCATGGCGGCGGCGATGCTGGTGCAGGCCGACGTGCCGGATGCGCCGACCGCAACCAGCGTGCATCCGCAATTGATGGTGCGCGGTTCCTGCCGGGCCGTGGACGCCTGATTGCCCTGCCCTCGCCTGCACCGCCGTAACGGTGCAGGCAGGCAGCAACGAAAACGGCGCATCCAGGTGCGCCGTTTTCAGTACGAAGCGGTGTGTGCCGTTCGCCTACACGTCGCCGCCGTCGGCCCAGCCTTCGCCGGTGCCCTTCTGGAACACGCGGTCATCGCGCTGCACATCGCCCGCCGGCAGATGCGCCTGATCAGACAGCGCCGCGTAGATCGGGGTGAAGTCCGGCGAGGTCGCCTGCATCAGCTGTTCGAAACTGTCGATGACGAAGTAGGTCTTCTGGAAGGTGTCGATGCGGTACTTGGTACGCATGATCCGCTGCAGGTCGAAGCCGATGCGGTTGGGCGCGGCCGATTCCAGCGAGTACAGCGATTCGCCCTTCGACGACACGATGCCGGCGCCGTAGATGCGCAGGCCGTCGGGCGTATCGATCAGGCCGAACTCCACCGTGTACCAGTACAGGCGGGTCAGGTTCTGCAGCGCGTCCGGGCCGATCGCGTGGGCTTTGACCCCGCCACGGCCGTACGCCTCCATGTAGTCGGCGAACACCGGGTTCATCAGCAGCGGCACATGGCCGAACAGATCGTGGAACAGGTCCGGTTCGGCGATGTAATCGATCTGGTCCGGGCGACGGATCCACCAGGTCACCGGGAAACGACGGTTGGCCAGGTGGTCGAAGAAGTCCAGTTCCGGTAGCAGGCCTTCCACGCCGACCAGGGTCCAGCCGGTGGCGGCGCCGAGCACTTCGTTGAGCTGGTCGAAGCGCGGAATCATGTGCGCGCTCATGCCCATCTCGTCCTGTGCATCCAGGAATTCCTGGCAGGCGCGGCCGACCAGCAGCTCGCGCTGGCGCTGGTACAGCGTGCTCCAGGTGGCGTGGTCGTCGGCGCTGTAGGTGTCCCACGGCTGCTCGACGAGCGCGGTGGTATACACCGGCACGTAGCCCTTGTCGGTCTGCTGGTGTTCGACGCGGCGGGGCTGGGCGAGGTCCATGGGGCACTCCTTGACGGGATACCCACGATGCTAGGGCAGGGCGCGCGCAACAGGGTTGCAAAAGTTGCGCCGATTGGCCTTGTTGGCGCAATATCCTTGCGTACTCACCATGTTGCGTGGCAACAATGGCCGGAGAAGTCCAGTTCGATCGCACGGATATACGTCTGCTGGCTGAAATCCAGCGGGATGGGCGCGCCACCAACGCCGAGCTGGCGACACGGGTGAATCTCTCGCCCTCGGCCTGCCTGCGGCGCCTGCAGCGGCTGGAAAGCGAGGGCGTGATCGTCGGCTATGGCGCGCGGCTGGAACCGCGCCAGCTGCGCCTGGGCCTGCAGGCCTTCGTGCGCGTGCAGCTGGAAAAGCACGACCAGGCCGCCATCGGCCACTTCGTCGACAGCGTGCAGGGCTGGGATGAAGTGGTGGCCTGCCATGCACTGACCGGCGACATGGACTACCTGCTGCACGTCTACGTGCGCGACCTGGAGCACTTCTCGCACTTCCTGCTGGACCGGCTGCTCAACGCCGGTGGCGTGGCCGATGCCAATTCCAGCTTCGTGCTGCGCACGGTGAAGGGCTTCCAGGCATTGCCGCTGTCGCAGCTGGAATGAACGCGCCGCTGCGATTTGACGGCGCCGGGCGGGTAGCCGAGCATCTCCGCCCTGCGCGCGTCGCAGCGTTCCTTTCCGGTTCCACGCATGTCCGAACTCCAGCACCCGCTGCCCACCACCACGTTCCTGCCGCTGCAGCGCAAGTCGCTGGCGCGCTACGTTGCCCATGGCACGCCACCGCAGACCGCAGTGGAGCAGGCCGGGCTGATGGCCGCGCAGCTGTGCCGGACGCGCCTGCATCCGGCGGCCGAGATCGAGCGCCTGCTGCATGATGCCTGCGCGTTGTTTGCTGGCAACGAAGGCGCGGCTGCACAGCTGGCCGGGCCCGGTGGCGGTGGCCAACCGGAGCTGGATGCCTGGCTGAGCGCATTGGCCGGCCACGGCGTGCTGCTGGCACCGGCGGAGATCCTGCAGGACGTCATCGCGCAGTCGCCACGGGAGTATCCGGGCCTGGCCCTGCAGCAGGCCTGTCAGGAAACCCTGGTCGAACATGAGATCCGCTTTCCCGCCACCTTTTCCAGTGACGATGACGAGGCCACGCAGGATGAGGTTGTCGCCGAGGATGCACGGTCGGTCGAACACCATGGCCTGTACACCTCCGAGCAGGCCCGCGTGCTGCGCGCCATCGCCGCCAACCCCGATGAGCTGATCGACCTCGATGGCTATGCCGGCACCGGCAAGGGCCACCTGGTGCTGGCGCTGATGGAGGCGCGGCCGGGCCGCTACACCTACGTGGCGCCCTCGCGTGGGCAGGTGGAAGCCTTCCGCGCCCGCGTGCCGGCCAGCACTGCGGTGCGCCTGCTGACCCAGATCGAGTTCGCCAACCGCGTGGCGCAGCACGCCGCGCGCAGCGGCCAGACCGGTGGCTTCGTTGCCAGCTACCGGCGCAGCACCCGTACTCCGCGCGAGATTGCCGGCCGCATCGGCCTGCAGGGCATCGGTGGGCGCAGCCCGGAGCAGGTGCTGCTGACCGCGTTCGAGGCCATCAACCGTTGGTGCGCGTCGTCGGCCCCGGGCTTGGCGTTCCAGCATTTCGACCGTTCGGTGCCCGCTGCGATGCTCGATGTGTCGCCGTACATGGCGGCCGCCGAGCACGTCTGGCGCTGCATGTTCGACGCCGAGCTGCAGCGGGGCACGCTGCTGAGCCTCAGCCCGGCGCACATCGGCAAGTGGCTGGCGCTGCGCGGCGTCACCCCGCCGCAGGACATGGGCATGCTGCTGGTGGACGAGGCGCACGACCTGAGCCCGTCGTGGAAGCAGGTGCTGGCCACGCATGCGCCGGGCGTGGTCAGCCTGGGTGACCCGCACCAGTGCCTGACCGGTACGGTGCCGCGCTGGGCCGCGTCGAAGGTGCTGGAAATGCACCAGTCGGTGCGCCAGGGCAACCAGGTCGAGGGCCTGGTCAACCAGACCCTGGCACTGGATGGACTGGGCCAGGACAGTGGGCCGTTCGTCGGTGCCACCGACCGCGCCACCGGTGTGCTGCATTACCGCGACTGGGCGCAGGTGCCGAGCGAGGGCCTGCGCATCCATGGCAGCGTCGCCGATCTGGCCCTGGACGCGGCACAGCTGCACGCACTCGGGCTGCGGCCCTACCTGCATCCGGCATCGCTGCGCGCGCTGCGCAGCGTGCTGCAGCGGCCACTGGATGCGTGGCGCCGGCGCCGCGACAGCGCATCGGACCAGGAATGGGAGCGCTTCCTGGCCACCCAGGCCGACGAAGGGCAGGGCGCGCTGGTCGAACTGTTTGCGTCTGCCGATCGGGTGCAGTCACTGCTGCTGGCGCTTGATGACCAGGACACGCCCGCTGAAGGGCGGGTGGCGCTGTGCCTGGCCGAACACGCGAAGAACCTGCAGTTCGACGTGGTCTCGCTGTCGCCCGGTTGCTTCAGTGCGGGGCAGGGCGGGCGCATCTGGCACAACCCGGTGCGCGCGGTCTATCTGGCGCTGACCCGTGCGCGACGCCAGCTGCACGTACCGGGCGATGGCATGGAACAGCTGCAGCACACGGCGACACTGCAGGAGCAGGCCCGCCAGATGCGCAGGCGCGAGCGGCAGCAGGCCAGCGGTTACCGGCCCGCGCGCTAGCACGCGCGTCGCTGTCTGGCAGCGACACGCTGGCTCAGGTCAGCACTTGTCCTTGCGGCCCATCAGCTTGCCCAGGCGCGAGGCTTCCTCGCACTTCGGCGCGGCCACCGGTGCCGGTGCGGCCGCCGCGGCACGTGCGCGCTGCAGCTGCTGGATCTTCGCGCGGATCTGCGGCATGGCTGCCATCGCGGCCTTTTCGCCTTCCAGGATGGCGGTGCCACGCTGGCTGAAATCGGCGGCGCCGATGTCCAGCACCTTCGGGCGGATGACGATGTCGGCGCGCGCCAGTTCCTGCTCGCCCAGGCGCTGGCCCATGATCGAGATGGACTGGTTGACGATGCCCAGCATGTCGGTCGGCGCCTTGCCGCTGGCCTTGCTGGAGATGTCCACGGCGATCACGAAGTCGGCGCCGAGCTGGCGCGCGGCATCCACCGGCACCGGGCTGACCACGCCGCCATCGATGTAGTTGCGGCCGCCGATCTTCACCGGTTCGAACACACCGGGAATGCTGCTCGACGCGCGCACCGCCTGGCCGACGTTGCCGCGCACGAAGATCGCACGCTCGCCGGTTTCGAGCTGGGTGGCGACGGCGGCGAACGGCTTCTTCAGTCGCTCGGCAGGACGGTTGGCGACCTGCTCGTTGACGTAGTCCTGCAGCTTCTGGCCCTGCACCAGGCCGCCGGAGAACAGGCGCACGTCGCGGATGCTGGCTTCGTCCAGCGCGACCGCCTTGCTCTGCATCTGGAACGCGTCCATGCCGCTGGCGTACAGCGCACCGACCACGCTGCCGGCGCTGGTGCCGGACACCACGGCCGGTTCGAAGCCGTTGGCCTCCAGCATCTTGATCACGCCGATGTGCGCGAAGCCCTTGGCTGCGCCACCACCGAGGGCGATGCCGATCTTCACCGGCTTGGCCTGCGGCACCACGGTCGGCGCCGGCGGCGGTGTGGGGCGGACCGGGTCGCCACCGCAGCCGGCCAGCAGGCCGATCAGGGCGACGGACAGCAGCATGCGGGGGCGGAACAGGCTCATCGGCAGTGCGCTCGCGGCGCCGGATTCAGGAAAGGGCGCCAGCATACCGAAGCCGTGGCGGGGCGGGCAGGGTAGGAAACATCGCCCATTCATAAAGGTAGTGCCGGCCGCTGGCCGGCAATCATTGGGAACCTGGCAACGGTTCATGAGGCTGCCGGCCAGCGGCCGGGCAGACCGGGCTGCGGGCGAAGGTTGATTGGGGTGCCGGCCGGCGGATGCGCGCCAAGGTTCATGGGGCTGCCGGCCAGCGGCCGGCACTACCGGGATGCGCGCCAAGGTCCATGAGGCTGCCGGCCAG
>NZ_JAWIRT010000021.1:0-84313 GCF_036320045.1 Stenotrophomonas sp. SMYL20
AGGGCGCGCCAGTGCTGCGCCAGATGCTCTACATGGCCGCCATGGGGCTCAAGCGGTGTCGTCGGGGGCAACCGCTCTACGACGAGCTGTCAAAACGCGGTCACCCCAGCACCGCCGTCTTCAACATCCTGGCCAGAAAGCTGGCCAGGATCGCCTGGGGTGTCTTCAAAAGCGGCCGGGACTTCGATCCGGCCATGCTGAAGGTGGGTCAAGCCTGCTTCCAGCAGGCTTGACCACGAACATAGGATCTCGACTCTACAAAAAAAAAGAAACCGGCTTTACGCGTCGCGCGCTTTCAGCCAGCCATCGATCGTGGCCGGCACTTCGCGCTGCGCGCGACCGGACACGTAGATGCCGATATGGCCGCCACGGAAACTGGACTCAGTGTAATCCTCGGTGCCCAGGCGTCCACGCATCGCGCGCGAGGCATCCGGCGGCACCAGATGGTCCTGCTCGGCGTAGATGTTCAGTACCGGCAGGGTCACCTTCGACAGATCCACCGCCTCTTCGCCGATCCGCACCGTGCCGTTCATCAGCCCGTTGCCCTGGTAGAACTGCTTGATGAAGTCGCGGAACGCCTCGCCGGCCAGGTCCGGTGAATCGAAGATCCACTTCTCCATCCGCAGGAAATCCTCCAGCGCAGCCTTGTCATCGAGGATGTCGAGCAGGCCGAAGTACTTCTGCACGTTCAGGCGGAACGGCTTGAGCATCAGGTAACTGGCATTCATCAGGTCGGCCGGGATGTTGCCCAGCGTGTCAACCAACAGGTCCACATCCACCTGCCGCGCCCAGTGCGAGAGCATGTTGTCGGCGGTGTGGAAATCGACCGGGGTGACCATGGTGATCAGCTTGCCCAGCTTCTGCCGGCGCAGCGCGGCGTAGCACAGCGCGAACACGCCGCCCTGGCAGATGCCGAGCAGGTCGACCGGTCCACCAATGCGCGCGCGCAGCGCATCGACCGCGCCATCGATGTAGCGCAGCAGATAGTCCTCCAGGGTCTGGAAGCGCTCCGAGCGATCCGGGTAACCCCAGTCCAGCACGTAGACGTCCTGCCCCAGCGCCAGCAGCTTCTGCACCAGTGAGCGATCGGCCTGCAGGTCGACCATGTACGGCCGGTTGACCAGCGCGTAGACGATCAGCAACGGCGTGCGCCGGGTCGGTGCCTGTTCGCCGACGAAGCGGTACAGCACCACCTTGCCGTCGCGCCAGACTTCCTCGCGGGCGGTGACGCCATAGTCCACGTCTTCCACCTGCGGCAGCAGCTTCAGCCCTTCCATCAGCTTGCGCTGCATGGCCAGGGTTTCCTGCATCAGGTCATCGGCGTTGAAGCCCAGCGGTCCTTTCATCGGTCACGCGTCCGCGTGGAAGTACGGGGCGCTGCCTTTGGTGCAGCCCTTTTCGCAGGCGCCTTTTTCGCAGCCGCCTTCTTTGCCGGCGCGGCCTTCTTCGCGGCCTTGCGCGCGACCGGCTTCACCTTCGCCGGCGCCGGCTGTGCCACCGGATCGACCTCGCCCGTACCGGCCATGGCCACCACCTGTGCCTGCAGGCGGCGCAGGCTGCGCTCCAGCTCGGCGATGCGGCGGTGCGCGGCGTCCATCTCACTGCGGGTCGGCAGGCCGATCCGTTCACTCATCTGTTCCACCTCGCGCTGCAGGCCGGCGCGCAGCCGCATCTGCGCGTTGCCCAGCGCGGCGTATACCTGCTGGAACGGCTCGGACATGGCGACCTTGGCGTAGGCCTCCTCGGCCACTTCGATCCACAGGTCGAACATCGCGCGGGCGCTGGTCAGCTGGCTGCCGGGCTGCTCGTGCTCGGCCAGACGCTGCTCGAACAGCGCGAAGGCCTCGTCCAGTGCCTGCTTGATCTGATCGACGTAGGCGCGTGAATGCTGCTGGTATTCCTCCTGCGCCCGCAGCAGCGCCTGCCAGCGCGCCTGGTGCTCGCGGCCGGGCCCGAACGCCGGGCTCTGCAGCCACGGACCGGCCTGCAGCTGGAACTGCTGCAGCCAGGCGGCAAACTCCGGTACAGCGGCGCCAGCGTGGGTGCTGCCACGGGCGCCCTGCAGCATCCACTGCAGCATGCCGTCGCCCTGCCCCTGCACCGCCTCGCGCCAGGCTTGTGCCACGTCGGCACTGCTGGCGTCGCGGCCGGCGAAACGCGCGGCCACTTCCTGCATGGTTCCGTACCAGCTGCCCGCCTGTTCGCGGAAGCGGCGCACGGCATCTTCCGGCGCGCCCTGCCCCTGCTCGGGCAACAGCTGGCCCCACCAGTCGAACAGCCGTTGCCAGCTGCCGGGGTCGTCACCTGCCGGCGCACCGGGCGTGCTGGCGTGGCGCAGGGCATCGCCCCAGGCGCCGAAGTACTGCCGGGCCAGGGTCTCGAAATCGCTGCTGCCGGCGTCGTGGGCCGAGCTGGTCATCGCAGGCCTCCGCAGGGCTGGCTCATGGCTTGGGAATGCGCAGGGTCTTGCTGATCATCAGCGACCCGGACAAGGCGAACAACAACACCATCGGGTGCAGCTGCCACGGGCCGATCTGCCACTGGCCGAACCAGATGTTCTGGCCGATGGCATCGGTACCGGCGGCGATCGCCAGCACGATCACCAGCACCAGGCTGGTCGGGATCGGGGTGCCCTCGAAATACGCGACCTTGCCCTCGTCGCCGGCCAGCGCCTCTGCGGTGACGTTGTAGCGCGCCAGGCGGCTGACGCCGCAGCAGACGAAATAGCTCAGCACCAGCCAGTCCCAGCCGCCCTGCATGCCGCAGGCGTAGGCCAGCGCCGCCGGGGCCACACCGAAGGAGATCACGTCGGACAGCGAGTCCAGCTCGCGGCCCAGGGTGGAGCTGGACTTGCGCCAGCGCGCGATGCGCCCGTCGAGGGCGTCGAAAATGAAAGCCAGCGGGATCAACGCCATGCCGAACAGCAGGTAGCCGCGCTCGCCGTCCTGCAGGAAGCGCATTGCGGCAAAGACCGCACCGGTGCCGCAGAAAGCATTGGCCAGGGTGAACCAGTCGGCCAGCTGGAATTCGCGCAGCATCGAGAAGTGACGTTTCATGGAGTCTCACGGAGCATCAAGGCCCACAGGTTACCGCGAGCGCCGCCGCTGGCGACAGCGTTGGCAGGCCCCAGCCTTCACCGCTCCCTCACCTGTCCTCACCGGCGGTGAATTTTTCGCCACCCATCTTGACAGCCTAGGGGAGTGGCGCCTGTCGCGGCTTATCCACAAAGTTGCCCACGCGTAATCCACACCCCCTGTGGACAACCAGATCTCACCGACTGCGACGCTGGACATTTCCTCATCACCCCGAAGCGGGGTTTCCCTACTTCCCAAGCCACAAGGTCGGCGCTATGGTCACCGGCGGACCCGCCGCCGCCACGTCCGAAACTCTGCAACGGACGATGATGATGCTGGATGCTCCCACTCTGGCCGCACAGCTGCGGCAGCCCCATGGCGAGGCCGCGCTGGCGGTGGCCGACTCGATGAACCGCAGCAACGGCGCACTCAACCTGGCCGCGATCGGGCTGCTGGCCGTCGGTACTGGCGAACGGGTCCTGGAGATCGGCCCCGGCAATGCGGCCTTCGCGCCGCTGATGCTGCAGGCCACCGACAGCCACTATCTGGGTATTGAGCTGTCCACCGCCATGGTCGAGGCCGGCAACCAGCGCCTGGCCAGCGCCGGGTTGGCCGAGCGTGCCGCGATGCGACACGGCGACGCTCATGCGCTGCCGGTCGCCGATGCCGCGATGGATGCCGCGCTGGCGGTCAACACCCTGTACTTCTGGCCGAACCTGGCGCCGGTGCTGGACGAGCTGGCGCGGGTGCTGCGCCGGGGCGGCCGCCTGTGCCTGGCCTTTGGCGACGCCAGCTTCATGCGCAGCCTGCCATTTGCTGCCGACTTCCAACTGCATGAGCTGGACGCGGTGGAGCTGGCGCTGCGTGTGTCGGGCTTCCGCGTCTCGGCCTGGCGCAGCCACCGGGAATCCGCAGCCGGCAATGACGGCCAGATCCGCGAAAAGCACTTCCATCTGCTGCTTGCACAGCGGCGCTGAAGTGGTAGAGCCGGCCGCTGGCCGGCTGCCCCGGCCGTTCCGCGTTGCCGGCCAGCGGCCGGCACTACCCAGCCCGCACCCGCCGCCAGCGAGCGAAACAGAACACCTGCATCACCAGTGGCCGGCCCACCGCAGCCGCCGCGACGGCGACGATCCGGCCGCGTGGTAGAGCCGGGGGGGGGGGGGGGGGGGGGGGCGCGGGGGGGGGGGGGGGGGCCGCGCGGGGGGGGCGGGGGCGGGAGCGCGGCCGCCCCCGCCGCCCGGGCGCCGCGCCGGCGGGGTGGTAGCGCCGGCCGCTGGCCGGCTGCCCGGACCATTCCGGGTTGCCGCCCAGCGGCCGGTATTACCCGCCTTGCACCCGGCGCCGCCAACGCGCGAAACAGAACACCTGCATCACCAGCATGGCCACCAGTCCCAACGGCCACGCCCACCACAGCCCCGGCAGCCCATGCCGCGCCTGCAACCACACCGCCAGCGGCAGCTCCAGCAGCAGTACCGCCGCCATGCCCAGCAACGCTGGCAACATCACCGTGCCACTGCCTCGCATCACTCCGACCAGCACCGTGCTGCCCCCCATCGCCAGCACGCCCCATACCACCGTGCGCAGCTGCGATGCGGCCAATTCGCGCACCTCTGCGGCCGCCAGAATCAGCCCGGTCAGCCAGGGCGCCAGCGCCATCACCAGCAGCACCACCACGCTCAGCATCGCCAGCCCAAGCAGCACACCGGTGCGAGCGATGGCGGGCAGCCGTGCCGTACGCCCCGCGCCCATCGCATGCGCCGCGAGGATGGTGGCGGTGATCCCCAGCGACATCGCAGGCAGTTGCACCCAGCTCATCAACTGGTTGACCGCACCGTAGGCGGCCGTGGCCGTGTAGCCGTAGCGGTTGATCCAGCCCAGCAACACGATTTCGGCAATGGCCAGGCTGAGCATCTGCAGCGATGACGGTACGCCGATGCGCAGCATCGCGCGGATGAGCACGCCATCGAAACGGATGGCACGCAGCAGCTCACGTCCCGGCGCCAACGGGTGCCCCATCCTCTGCCACCGCCACATAAGCCAGGCCAGGGCCAGCAGCGAGGCAAACGCCGCCGAGACTGCCGCACTGGCCGAACCCAGCTGCGGCAGGCCGACCCAGCCGAGGATCAGCAGCGGCGTGCACAGCAGGCCGACCACCGTTGCCAGCAGCAGCGCATGCAGCGGTGTCTTCGCATCGCCCACCGCGCGGCTCACCGCAGTGGCCAGCCACAGCAGGAAGAACACCGGTGCCGTCAGCAACAGCACGCGTGCGTAGACAATGGACTCACTGAGGACCGCTGCCGGCGTGCCCAACGCCACCAGCAGTTGTGGCGCGAAGCCGCCGCCCACAGCCATCACCAGCACCGACAGCAGCAGGATCAGCGCCACCGCGCTGCCAGCCACCGCGCGTGCCTGCTGCGGGCGGCCCGCGCCCCAGGCCTGGCCGATCAGCACCATCGCACCGGTCGCCAGGCCCATTACCAGGGCCAACAGCAGGAAGAAGACCGGAAAGAACGCAGCCGCTGCGGCCACTGCCTGTGTGCCAAGCAGATGGCCGAGGTAGATGTTGTCCAGCGTGCCTGCGGCCAGCTGCAGCGCATTGGTCAGCAGCATCGGCAGCAGCAGGGTCAGATAGGTGCGCCACAGCGGGGGTGCTGCCGGAGGTATCGGATGTACAGGGGTGCTCATGGGGTTCTCTGGGCAAGGCGCCGCCCTGCCCGGCGTTTCCGCCAGCAAAGCAAGCACAGGGAAAGCAGGCCGTGGCCCGCGGTCAGGTGGCGCCGTCGCTCAGCAACGGCGCGATGGCTCAGCCGTCGGCGTGGTCCGCAGGATCGTCGAAGGCCAGGCGCAGAGCGTGGGCGCACACATCCGCGGGCCAACTCCGCAACGCCGCTTCCAGGCCCGCGCGGTCATGCGCGAACAGGACACGGATCGCCTCCTCGAAACCCGGCAGGTCACCGGCGATGGTCTGCAGGAAGTGATAGGCACGCTCGCTGTCACGACGCTGGCGGTCCTTGTCAGCACCGGCACGGCTGGCCGCCTCCACCAGCTTGCGCAGCACCACTGAGGCACCGCCAGGCTGCTCGGCCAGCCACGCCCAATGGCGCGGCAGCAAGGTCACTTCTCGGGCGACCACACCCAGCTTGGGGCGGCCACGGCCACGTGGGGTTGCGGGCGCCTCTTCGGCCGTGACGTCGGCATCCGTCTCCACGGCGGCGGGAAACGCTTCGTTTACCCGCGCCAGGAGTTCTGCGTCGCTGCCACGCGTATCGAAATCACGGGTGCGGCCGGTGGCGTTGTCGAACACCAGCAGCGGACCGGCAGCGTTGTCGACACGCAGTTGCTTCAGCGCCAGCGCGGCCACTTCCGGCGTACCGGAAGCGACCAGGCGATGGCCGTCGAAACAACTGAAGGGAGGAAGTCGGGACGCAGGCATGGCAACGGCATCAGAGGCGATGTGCGAATATTGCCCGGGTAATTCTCTCCCGTCAATATTGCCCGGGTATTAATTTGCCAGAAGAGCGTGCCGACCAAAGGTTGGCAGCTACCCGATTTCCCGGCTCACAGGCGGCTGAAGGACCAGCTCACCATGCGCCCGTCCTTGTACGGCATCACGCCGTGGAACGGGCGCGGGTCGGCGTCGAACACCAGCGGCAGGAAGTTGCGGTCGCCCTCCCACATCGGCAGGGTGTCCAGCTTGTCCAGGTCCACCCACTCCAGCGTGCCTTCGTGGTTGCCGCCGTGCGGGGTGCCCTCGAATCCATCGATGACGAACACGAAACCCAGCCAATCCTCGCCGTGCTTGCCGAAGCCTGGCCAGCTGATGGTGCCGCGCAGGCGCATGCCGGTGCAGTCGATGCCGGCTTCCTCGGCGATCTCGCGGCGCATGCTGGCCGCCACATCCTCGTCCGCTTCGATCTTGCCGCCCAGGCCGTTGTACTTGCCCAGGTGGTGGTCACCGGGACGGGTATTGCGGTGGATCATCAGCACCTGGCGACGATCAGGCGACAGCACGTAGCCCAGGGTGGCGACGATCGGGGTGTACGGCATGGGGCAGCATCCAGCGGCAGGTCAGCCGTGGATTATGGCCGATCAGCGCACCAGCGACAGGCGACGCTCGGCAGGCGCACTGGCGCCGTCGGGATCGCGGCGCAGGGTGGCGACACCGTGGCCACGCTCGGCCAGGTATTCCAGCCACTTGCCGAGGAAGGTGTTCATCCGCATGCGGTGGCTGATCAACTCCGCCGGCGGCGGATACAGGCCCATCGTGTCCTGCCAGCGGCGGCCGACGTAGCAATGGGTGGTCTCGGCCTGGCGCGCGTCACGGTACAGACGCACATAGGCCGACGGATCCGGCTCACCGGTGACCGGGTCGGCCAGGTCGTAGGTCAGGCGCAGTTCCACCGTGTAGCGGTGGCACTCGATCACGTCCAGGCGGACATCCAGGCCGTCGCCGATCGAGGAAATGTAGCTGCCCGCCACCAGTCCGGCCGGTTCGAACAGACGCACCAGATGGCGGTAGTTTTCCGCGTACAGGCCCATGAGCCAGCTCAGCCGGCTCAGGCGGGGAATGCGTTCGGTGCGGGGCAAGGCTCGGGCCATGGGTCGATCCTACACGTTGGTGCTTCAACGTGGGGGCGCGCACGTGCAAGCCAACCCCTGGGTAGTGCCGGCCGCTGGCCGGCAGCCCTGCATCGCGGCCGAGGGTTCATCGACCAGCCGGCCAGCGGCCGGCTCTACCAGATGAGGATCAATACAGCTCGCGCTGCAGCCCCAGCGTGGCCAGCACCTTGCTGGAAATCTCCTCGATCGAGGTATGGGTGGTGCTCAGGGTCGGGATCCGCTCCATCTGGAACATCACCTCGGCCGCAGCCACCTCGCGCTTGCAGGTGTCCAGGTTTGCGTAGCGCGAGTTCGGGCGGCGCTCCTGGCGGATCTGCTGCAGCCGGTCCGGGTCGATGGTCAGGCCGAACAGCTTGCGCCGGTAGTTGCGCAGACGTGGCGGCAGGCGGTCGCTTTCCAGGTCTTCGTCGGTCAGCGGGTAATTGGCCGCGCGCACCCCGTAATGCAGGGCCAGGTAGATGCAGGTGGGCGTCTTGCCGGCGCGTGACACCGCCACCAGGATCACGTCGGCATCGTCGTAGTTCACCGCGATGCCGTCGTCATGGGTCAGGGCAAAGTTCATCGCGTTGATGCGGCGGTGGTAGGTGTCGAAATCGACCATGCCGTGGGCCTGGCCGACCCGGGCCAGGCGCGGACTGGCCAGTTCACGCTCCAGCGGCTCGATGAACGGTGCGAACACATCCAGCATCAGCGCCCCGCTGTCGGCCAGGATCAGGCTCAGGCTCTGGTCCACGCAGGAGTTCACCACGATCGGCCGGACCTGGTACCGCTCCCCTGCCGCCTGGATCCGGGCGCAGGCTTCACGCGCTTTTTCGGGGTCGTCGACAAACGACATGCGGTCGGTAATGAAGCTGAACCCGGAGAACTGGGTAAGCAGGCTATGCCCAATGGTTTCAGCGGTGATACCGGTTCCATCGGAAACGTAGAACACCGGACGGATGGTCGACATGCGCGCTTTTACCCCCTACGAAGCCTAAAAAGGCCGCCAGCACAAGCTTGTGCCGACGGTACTCTGCCCGGCATCATATCGGCTTCTTCCTACGGACGCGGCCATTCCAGCCCGCCTCGGGCGATGGCCAAACGGAGCATCGCGCTTGAACGAGAACATCCTGTGGTTGCACGAACTGCGTCTGGCCGATCTGGCCCGCGTAGGCGGCAAGAATTCGTCGCTGGGCGAGATGATCGGCAACCTGGCCGGTCTGGGCGTTTCGGTGCCGGGCGGTTATGCCACCACCGCTGAAGCCTTCAAGGACTTCATCGCGCACAACGATCTGTCCAAGCGCATCTTCGACAAGCTGGCCACGCTGGACGTCGAGGACGTCAACGCGCTGACCGCAGCGGGCAAGGAAATCCGCACCTGGGTGATCGATGCCCCGCTGCAGCCGCAGCTGGACCAGGACATCCGCACTGCCTACGCCCAGTTGAGCGCCGACAATGGCGGCGGCGACGTGGCCGTGGCCGTGCGTTCGTCGGCCACCGCCGAGGATCTGCCGGATGCCTCCTTCGCCGGCCAGCAGGAAACCTTCCTCAACGTCACCGGTGCCGACGACGTCGTGCACAAGGTCAAGGAAGTGTTCGCCTCGCTGTACAACGACCGTGCCATCGCCTATCGCGTGCACCACGGTTTCAAGCATGAGGACGTGTTCCTGTCCGCCGGCGTGCAGCTGATGGTGCGTTCGGGCGTCGGTTCCTCCGGCGTGCTGTTCACCCTGGACACCGAGTCCGGCTTCCGCGACGTGGTGTTCGTCACCTCGTCCTTCGGCCTGGGCGAAATGGTCGTGCAGGGCGCGGTCAACCCGGACGAGTACTACGTCTACAAGCCCACCCTGCAGGCCGGCAAGCCGGCGATCCTGCGCCGCTCGCTCGGCAGCAAGGCGATCCGCATGGTGTATTCGGATGTTCCGGGTGAGCGCGTCAGGATCGAGGATACTCCGGTCGAACTGCGCAACACCTTCTCGATCAGCGACGAGGACGTGCAGGAACTGTCCAAGCAGGCGCTGGTCATCGAAAAGCACTACGGCCGCCCGATGGATATCGAGTGGGCCAAGGACGGTGTCAGCGGCAAGCTGTTCATCGTGCAGGCGCGCCCGGAGACGGTGAAGTCGCGCAGCCACGCCACCCAGATCGAGCGCTTCGCGCTGACCGAAAAGGGCGGCAACGTGCTGGCCGAGGGCCGCGCCGTCGGCGCCAAGATCGGTTCGGGCGTGGCCCGCGTGGTCAAGACGCTGGACGACATGAACCGCGTGCAGCCGGGCGACGTGCTGATCGCCGACATGACCGATCCCGATTGGGAACCGGTGATGAAGCGCGCTTCGGCCATCGTCACCAACCGTGGTGGCCGTACCTGCCACGCCGCGATCATCGCGCGCGAGCTGGGCGTGCCGGCCGTGGTCGGTTCGGGCAACGCCACCAAGGTCATCGAAGATGGCCAGCTGGTCACCGTCAGCTGCGCTGAAGGCGATACCGGCTTCATCTACGAAGGCAAGCTGGGCTTCGAGCGCACCACCACCGATCTGGGCAACATGCCGCCGGCACCGCTGAAGATCATGATGAACGTGGCCAACCCGGAACGTGCCTTCGACTTCGGCCAGCTGCCGAACGCCGGCATCGGCCTGGCCCGTCTGGAAATGATCATCGCCAGCCACATCGGCATCCACCCGAACGCGCTGCTGGAATACGACCGCCAGGATGCGGCAACCAGGAAGAAGATCGACGAGAAGATCGCCGGTTACGGTGATCCGGTCAGCTTCTACGTGGATCGCCTGGCCGAAGGCATCGCCACCCTCACCGCCTCGGTCGCACCGAACGCCGTGATCGTGCGCCTGTCGGACTTCAAGTCCAACGAGTACGCCAACCTGATCGGCGGCAGCAACTACGAGCCGCACGAAGAGAACCCGATGATCGGCTTCCGCGGCGCCAGCCGTTACGTCGATCCGAGCTTCTCGGCCGCCTTCGCGCTGGAGTGCAAGGCCGTGCTGCGCGTGCGCAACGAAATGGGCCTGGACAACCTGTGGGTCATGATTCCGTTCGTGCGCACCCTGGAAGAAGGCCGCAAGGTCATCGAGGTGCTGGAACAGAACGGCCTGAAGCAGGGCGAGAACGGCCTGAAGATCATCATGATGTGCGAAGTGCCGTCCAACGCACTGCTCGCCGATGAGTTCCTGGAGATCTTCGACGGCTTCTCGATCGGCTCCAACGACCTGACCCAGCTCAGCCTGGGCCTGGACCGCGATTCGTCGATCGTCGCGCACCTGTTCGACGAACGTAACCCGGCAGTGAAGAAGCTGCTGTCGATGGCGATCAAGTCGGCACGTGCCAAGGGCAAGTACGTCGGCATCTGCGGCCAGGGCCCGTCCGATCACCCGGATCTGGCCGAGTGGCTGATGCAGGAAGGCATCGAGTCGGTGTCGCTGAACCCGGACACCGTGGTCGATACCTGGCTGCGCCTGGCCAAGCTGAAGGCCAACGGCTGATCCGGCTGTAAGGCTGAATAAGGAAACCCCGCCTCGGCGGGGTTTCTGCTTTTGGGGACCAACTGGACCGATATGTCATTTGCAACTATTCCAGTAGGCGCCCTGAAATGGCCGACGCACACTGGAAGGACTGGAATCACTTGCCGGCAAGGTTCGCCCCATGACCATCCCGTTCGCACTTGGACTGTTCAACTACTCCGGCCCACTGGCAGGAGCGCAGGATTTCCAGAAGTTTCACGAGTTGGCTATATCCATGCTCGAAAAGCGTGGAGTAGAGGTCACCTACTTTGCGTCTGATGGAAAGGGCCACAGTAGCAAGTTGGCGAAGCTGGGCAATGCAGCACATCGAAGACTTCTGGCCAGTAGCTTCAAGGAGCTGACCCTCCTCAGCGTTGTCGCTGTACCCAAAGGAAGTGACGCGCCCGCGTATGATCTGACGGCATCAGTGGATTTCGCTTCCAGTCGTGAGCTTGGAACGGAATTCGTTCTGTTCTCCAAGGACGCTCGCTTTCCTCTGGAACCGCAGTCCTTCCGGGAGCTCCTGGTGGGGCTGATCGCTCTGTATGACTGGGACTTTGGCTACGTCACCCACCCGCCCTTCGAGCGGAGCCCGCAGGCCTACATCATGAGCTACTGCGATGGCACACAGCCGCAGGACGAAGAAGACCGCAACCAGATCTGGTATGACGCCCCGCCAGAGGTGCGCATGCACAAGGCCCGCAACATCTTCCCGCTTAGCCTGCTGAATCCAGTGCAGTTGGGTGTGTCCGTCGCGCCCGGCAAGACACTGGCGGCGATACTGCAAGGTACTCCCGGCTGCACGTTGGACGAACTGGTGCCCGGCCGCCTCTGGCTCAGTACGGTAGAACCGCACCTGGTACAAGGACTCCGCTCGCTGCTCAAGGGTACGGGCGCGTTGATCGAAGGCGGCTGACATCACGTTCATCCTGCGATGCCGATAATCTGCCCGCATGCAACCCCGCCTCTGCGGGGTTTTCAGTTCTTGGCGTTCTTGAGCGCCGCGCCCGTTCGACAAGGAGCCCGCATGATTGCTACTGCCCCACCCGCCCCCGCCGCAACACCCTGGTTCCACTCGCTCGATTGGGAACGCCTGCTGGAGACCTACGGCGTGCCATTGCTGGCCGCGATCGTGGTGCTGCTGGTCGGCATGTGGGTGGCACGTCGCTTGTCCAATGCAATGCCGCGCGCCACCGCGCGCATGGGCGTGGACCCGATGCTGGGCAATTTCCTGCGCAACGTGGTGTACGCCGCGTCGCTGGTGATCGTGGTGGTACTGGCAATCGGCACGCTGGGCGTGCAGATCACCCCGCTGCTGGCCGTGCTTGGCACCGCCGGCCTGGCGGTAGGCCTGGCACTGAAGGATTCGCTGTCCAACATCGCCTCGGGCGTCATGCTGGTGACGCTGCGCCCGTTCCGCGTGGGCGATGTGGTGACAGTGGCCGGACAGACCGGCACGGTGCGCGAAGTGCGCATCTTCCAGACCGTCATCACCGGTGCCGACAACCAGCACACCACCATTCCGAACACGCTGATCACCGCTGCGCCGATCATCAACCTCACCGCCGAGCCGACCCGCCGCGTCGAACTGGTGGTGGGCATCGGCTATGAAGACAACATCCAGCTGGCGCGCGACACCGCGCTGGCGCTGATGAAGGCCGACCCGCGCGTGTTGCAGACGCCGGCACCGGACGTGGTGGTGTACGAGCTGGGCGCGCACGCGATCAATCTCGGCATCCGCTGCTACGTGAAGTCGGCCGACTGGTTCGGTACCAAGGTCACGCTGCTGGAACAGCTCAAGCTGGGCTTCGACAAGGCCGGCATCAACATCCCGTATCCGCAGCAGGACATGCACCTGTACCTGCATGGCAAGGATGGCGGCGTGGTCGAGGCCGACGCGCTGGTGCGCGACAAGCCCTGATCCGGAGTGCCGACCAACGGTCGGCACCCACCCCATGTCCATATGCTGGTAATGCAGACCGCTGGCCCACGCACCGGTAGTGCCGGCCGCTGGCCGGCAGCCTCCGGGATCAGGCGGCGACGCTTTCTTCCAGCGTCGCGTAATCGGTGAACCCGACCGCACCACCGCCGAAGAACGTTGCGCGATCCGGCGGGTTCAGCTCCGCCCCCAGACGCAGGCGCTCCGGCAGGTCCGGGTTGGCGATGAACGGGCGACCGAAGCCGATCAGGTCGGCCCAGCCTTCAGCCAGTGCCTGCTCGGCGCGCTCGGCGGTGTACTTGCCGGCGTAGATCAGGGTGCCCGGGTAGATCAAGCGCAGCGCCTGCTTGAACGCCACTGGCATCAGCGGTGCGTCATCCCAGTCGGCCTCGGCGATGTGCAGGTAGCCCACGCCCAGCTCGCCCAGCAGGTGTGCCGCCGCCAGGTAGGTGGCCTGCGGCGTATCGTCCACCGCGCCCTGCAGGGTAGTCAGCGGCGCCAGGCGCACGCCAACGCGCTCACCACCGGCTTCTGCAGTCACCGCCTGCACGACCTCGCGCAGGAAACGCAGCCGGTTCTGCAGCGAGCCGCCATAGCCGTCGCTGCGCTGGTTGGCCTGCGAATCGATGAACTGGTTGATCAGATAACCATTTGCACCGTGAAGCTCGACACCATCGAAGCCGGCGGCCAGCGCATTGCGGGTGGCCTGCGCGTAGTCGGCGATGATGCCTGGAATCTCGGCCTCGGCCAGCGCGCGCGGCATCGAGTGCTGGATCATCTCGCCCACGCCCGCTTCCGGGCCGGCGCCGGTGGGGTCGACAAACACCTTCACGCCCTCGGCCAGCAGCGCCGACGACGACACCGGCGCGGCACCACCGGGCTGCAGCGCGACGTGCGAGACCCGACCCACGTGCCACAACTGGGCGTAGATGCGGCCACCAGCAGCGTGCACGGCGTCGGTCACCTGGCGCCAGCCCTGCACCTGCTCGCCACTGTGGATGCCCGGGGTCCAGGCGTAACCCTGGCCCTGCGGGCTGATCTGGGTACCTTCGCTGACGATCAGGCCCGCGCTGGCCCGCTGCGCGTAGTAGGCGGCCATTTCCGCGGTGGCAACGTTGCCGTCGGCAGCGCGCGACCGGGTCATCGGCGGCATGACGATTCGGTTGGGCAGGGTCAAGGCGCCCAGGCGGTGGGAGGTGAACAACATGGCGGACATCTCTTGCGGGGGGAGTGCCAGCAAGAATGGGGACCGCCTGCGAAAGGCAACAGGCGTGTTGTGGCAAAACAGTTGTGCCCGGCAGGCAAGGATGGCCTGGCATGAAGGCTCATCCATGCATGGCGTGGATCTACTCCAGGCGGGGTTCCATCCTGATCGTGCCATGCGCTACGCGGTCATAGCAGGTGCGCACCACGTCTTCGCCGTACTTGCGCTCCAACCGGCGCACGATGAAGTGGCCGCGCGCCATGTCCTGGTAGTAATCGGTGAACATCGTATTGAGCGTCGCACCGGCAGCGGCACCCACGATCGGCACCGCCTGTGCGGCGAATTTCTCGGTGACCACCACGCCGAAGCGCGCGGCTACCTTCTCCACCATCTTTGCCAGCAGCTTGCCGGCTTCCTTCGGTGCCACGCCCAGGGTGAGGTCGCGGCCGGTCACCACGCGCCCGGCCAACTCGGCCGACAGGTGGCGCATCACATCGGTGGTGAAGCCACGGGCCAGGTAGTAACCGGTCTCGCTGGCGTCATCGCGCGGCGAGTTGCCACCCAGCGCGAACACCTCCAGGCAGGCCTGGCGTGTGCTGAACTCGGACAGGTCGAACCCCTCGCTACGGGCCACGTCGGCTACCGCACGCATCATGATGGTGGTCGACACCGGCAGCTCGATGAACAGCGCGGCAAAGCCAAAGGCGCCGCCCACCGCACCGGAGGTCGCTGCGGCCAGCTTGTGCCAGCGGGTGGACGCCCCCTTGCCGGGGGTGTTGTCCATGCTCCACAGCGCCGCCTGCGCCGACTTGGTCAGCGCCGCCTGCACCGCGCCGTGGATGCGGTTGGAGACCGAGCTGGGCAGCGCCTTCACCGCGAACTCCAGCGGCGTGCCGACCAGATTGGCCATGCGCGCGGTCAGGGTCGGCGCTTCCAGCAGGGCCACCGCCCGCTGCAGGTCAGACCAGTCGCGGGCGTCATGGGCAATGTCGCGGGGAAGCAGGATGGGCTCGTTCATGGCGCTGATCTTAGCGCCAGGGAGTTGAACGGAGGGTGGTGCCGGCCGCTGGCCGGCAACCTGATACACGTCACGAAGGCCGCTGAATTGCCGGCCAGCGGCCGGCACTACCAGTTCGCGTGTCACCCGGTAGCGCCGGGCCCTGCCCGGCGTCGTTGTTCAGGCAACCGGCAGCCCCGACAGCGCGCCCATGAACTGGCGATAGTGGCGCAGCTCGGCAATCGAATCGTGCACGTCGCTCAGCGCGGTGTGGTTGCTGTTCTTGCCAACGCCAGCGGCCACGGTCGGCGCCCAGCGCTTGGCCAGCTCCTTCACCGTGGACACGTCCAGGTTGCGGTAGTGGAAGTACTTCTCCAGGCGCGGCATCTGGCGGTGCAGGAAGCGGCGGTCCTGGCAGATGGAGTTGCCGCACATCGGCGAGAGGCCGGCCGGGATCCACTGCGCCAGGAAATTCACCGTCTGCGCTTCCGCTTGGGCAAGGGTCACCGTGCTGTCCACCACACGCTGCCACAGGCCCGAACGGCGGTGCTGGTTGCGGTTCCACTCGTCCATCGCTTCCAGCGTTTCCAGCGGATGGTGGATGGCGAATTCCGGACCTTCGGCCAGCACGTTGAGCTGGGCGTCAGTGACTACGGTGGCGATCTCGATGATCGAATCGTTGTCGGTATCCAACCCGGTCATTTCCAGGTCGATCCAGATCAGTCGTTCGTTGGCCGCGCCGTTGTCCGCCATGTGTCGCCTCGTTGCTGGGCAGGCGCGCGGCCTACCGGTGATGGAAAGAGGCGCCCATCATACCCGTTCGCCCCTCAGCCCTCGCTGGCGTGGTCTTCCAGCAACAGCGGTGGCTTGCCACGCTTGGCGCGGAAGTAGTTGGTCAGGCGCATGCTGGCTTCCTTGGCCAGTACCCCACCGTGGATCTCCACCCGGTGGTTGTGGCGGGCATCGCCAATGAGGTCGAACACGCTGCCGCAGGCACCGGTCTTGGGGTCGCTGGCACCGTAGACCAACCGTGCAACGCGCGCGTGCACGATCGCCATTGCGCACATCGCACACGGCTCCAGGGTCACATACAGCGTGCTGCCAAGCAGGCGATGGTTCGCCAGCAGTTTTCCGCCCGCCCGCATGGCCACGATCTCGGCGTGTGCGCTGGGGTCATGCGAGGCGATGTTGAGGTTCCAGCCCTCGCCCAGCAGTTGGCCGTCGGCACCGACCAGCACTGCACCCACCGGGATCTCGTCGAACTCGCGTTGTGCGCGCTCGGCCAGCGCCAGCGCGTGGCGCATCCAGTGTTCGTCGGTGTCGTGCACCGGCACACCCAGGGCGTCGGTCATGGCGGTTCTCGCGTGTCTGCAGGGCCAGGATGGCCGCCGGGGCCGCATTGTACGCCCGCAGCCGTGCAGGCGCCGCTAGCGCGCGTCGAAGCGCTCGCGGGCAGCGTCCAGCGCCGGGAAATTGTGCTCGGCCCAACGGTCCAGCGCGGTCAGGGTGTCGACCAGACTGCACGCAACCTCGGTCAACCGGTACTCCACGTGCAGAGGCTTGCCGCCCAGATCGCAGCGCTCGATCAGGCCGTTGCGCTCCAGCTGTCGCAGGGTCTGGGTCAGCACCTTCTGCGAGATGCCTTCGATCTTCCGCAGCAGCGCACCATTGCGTTGCGGGCCCTCGGCCAATGCCGGCAGCAGCAGCATCACCCACTTGCCGGAGATCAGTGCCAGCGCATCGCGCGCCGAGCAGTCGGCGGCATAGACATCACCGGGAAAGGCCATGGTTACCTCAAAGTGCGTAATTGCCGGGGCATGCCGGCATCGCGAGGATGGTCGCACACTCCACGAACACCTCGCCCCATGCGCGCCCTGATCCTGCTGGCCCACCCCGAACCCCGTTCCTTCAATGCCCACCTGGCCATGCAGGCGGCCGAGCAGCTGCGGCACGACCATCTGCAGGTGGACATGGTCGACCTGTATGCAGAAGGCTTCGATCCGCTGGAAGCGGCCTGGCACCATCCACGGCGCCTGCAGCCCGAGCGCTTCGATGCCCAGCGCGAACAGCGCTACAGCGCCGAACACGACCAGTTGCCCGCCGATGTGCGGCATCACCTGCAGCTGCTGCAGGCCGCGGACCTGGTGATCCTGCAGTTCCCACTGTGGTGGTTTGCGGCGCCGGCCATCCTCAAGGGCTGGCTGGACCGCGTGCTGGTCTACGGGCCGATGTACAACAGCCGGCAACGCCACGAGCGCGGCGTGATGCAGGGCAAGCGTGCGTTGCTGAGCGTCACCACCGGCTCTTCGGCGCGGGCGTGCGCGGTCGATGGCCGCGAAGGCGATACCCGGCTGTTGCTGTGGCCGTTGATGTACAGCCTGCGCTACGTCGGCTTCGAGGTGATGGAGCCGCATATGGTGCACGGCGTGCGTTCAGGGCTTGCAGCGGAACGCATTCAGGCCCACGACGAAGCATTGGTTGCAACCACCCTTTCCTACCGCGAGCGACTGTCGCGATGGCGGCAGTGGCCGACCGTGCCCTTCAACAACAGTGAGGACTTCGAGGATGGTGTGGCGCTGCGCGCGGAAGCGACTGCCTACAGTCCCTTCATCCGCCATCGCAACGCCGGATGAACCCGCACCTGCAGGCACGGCCGGAAAGCTTCATACTTCGCATTCCTGCAAGCACCTTGGTGAACATATGACCACCCTCCGTCCCTCTCGCGCTGACGACGGCGCCGCCCTTGTCGATCTCTGGCGCCGCGCCGTCGACGCCACCCACGACTTCCTCAGCACTGAAGATCGCCTGGCGATCGATGCCGAAGTCGCCGGTTTCCTGCCGCAGGCGCCGATGACCGTCGCCGTCAATGCACAGGACCAGCCGCAGGGATTCATGCTGATCGACGGCACCCACATGGAAGCGCTGTTCATCGATCCGGACGTGCGCGGCACCGGTATCGGTCGGCAGCTGCTGCAGCACGCACTGGCCCTGCACCCGCAGCTGAGCACCGACGTCAACGCACAGAACGCGCAGGCCGTGGGCTTCTACCTGCGCATGGGCTTTGTCGAAACCGGTCGTTCGCCGCTGGATTCGCAGGGCCGCCCGTATCCGCTGATCCACCTTCGGCATAAGGCCTGACATCCGTTGGCAGCAGCTGCGTGTTAGCGTGGCTGCTTTCGATCAAGGAATGCCGTACATGGATGGTGCAAAAGCCCTGTTGACCCTGTTTGCGCTGGGCATCAGCCTGGTCTGGATCCTGGTGCCGTTCGCCATCTTCGCCGTGCGCAACCTGCTGCGTGAGGTACTGGTCGAGCAGCGTCGTACCAATGAACTTCTCGAGCATATCGGCGGCTACCGCATTCCGAAACCGCAACCCGAACCGACCGTCTGGCGCGCGCCCTGAGCGGGCGCACGCCCGCCGTGGCTCAGGCTGTCGCCTCGAAGGCCGGTGAGTACTGCACCTCGCCCTGAGCCAGCGGAGGCTGCAGGCAAAGCGCCTGGAAGTACTCCGCCGGCACGCCCGGCAACACCAGGCCCGGCTCGGCACGGAAGCCGAAGCGCCCGTAATAGGCCGGCTCGCCCAGCAATACACAGCCATGCGCACCCTGCTGACGCAGTGCTTCAAGTGCGGCGCGCATCAGGGCCGCACCGATGCCCTGCCCCTGCCACGCGGGCAATACCGAGATCGGGCCCAGACCAAACCAGCCCGTGCTGCCATCGCTGACCGTCACCGGCGACAGGGCAATGTGACCGACCACCTGGCCCTGAGTTTCGGCGACCAGCGAAATGCTCAACTCCCCGCGGGTGCGCAGGGCGTCGACGATGAACTGCTCGGTGTGGCTGCTGTGCGGGGCTTCGCGGAAGGCGGCCTCGGTGAGTGCATGGATGGCGGCGTGGTCGGCCGTGGTTTCGGTGCGGATCATGCAGTTCAAGAGAACGCCTTTGATAACGTGATGAATGCGTGAATTATTGATTTACGTCGCAGATTCAACCGCGAACAGGCCCTGCCAGCAAGGCCAACGCGACACCCGAATCCCCTGTGCTGCAGTCGATTCGCCGGAATACACCGCATCGGGCGCGTCAAAAAGCCGTCGCGACGGTAGCACATCGTTCCCGACACGCTCCATAATCGAGAAACCTGTCACCCAGGAAGGATATATGGACATGGACGCACGATGCAGGATCAGGCCATGGGAGTAGCGCTCCCTGAAAGGAATAGGCAGCCGCTGCTGGCGTTGCTCGCCCTTATCCCACTGGCCGCATGCTCACCCTATGCTGATGCCGAGCGCGACGTCGCTGCTGGTGGACGCGGCTTGGCCAAACTCAACCCTGCACCAAAGCAGGGCTACGAGCTGGTACTGACACTTAAGGATGCCCCTGGTCCCTTTGCGGTGGTCGAGGGCGTTGCCCAGTACGACGCACGCAACTATGCAGCATGTGGGCGGATCGTACCTGCAACGGGCACTGCGGGCCGCATCACCAGTCAGGAACCTATCGCACTGCGCCAGGTGGGCGAGAACGAATACCGCGGCACGTTCTACCTCGACCGAATGCAGGACGAGGATTACTACGGGCGTGGTGTCTGCCATTGGGCGCTGACGGGAGTCGGTGCGATGTTGCGCGCTACGACCGGCGAGGCGGATACGCGATTCCTGACGTTCATCGACAAGGAGCGCATGGAGAACGAGTCTCCTCTGACGCTCTACTACCCAAAGTTGATCTATCCACTCGCCGCCACCGTCGCCAACTATGGCGCCAGTGGCGAGGAGAATCCATCAGAGTACAGCGAAGATCTACGCGACGCGCTGTTCTCGACCACCACCACTGTGCAGAAACTCGCGCCATGAGCTGCCAGTTCAACCATTCCTACCCCCAAGGAGGCCGACATTGCGCCACAAGATGATCCCGTGCCTTGCTCTGCTTCTATTGACCGCCTGCAATCCGGAGACCGCCATGAACCAGGAACGTGCCGCTGCTGAAGCCGATGTCGCCCAGGGTGGGCGTGGCCTCGCCAAGCTCAACCCCAGCCCGCACAAGGCCTATGAACTAGTACTGCGCCTGAAGGATGCACCCGGTGAGTTCGCGGTGGTTGAAGGTGTCGCGCAGTACGACGTGACCAACGAAGACCAGTGCGGGCACATCGAACCGGCCACCGGTACCGCCGCACGCATCACCAGCCAGGAGCCGGTGGAGCTGCGCAAGGTCGCCGACGGCGAGTACCGCGGCACCGTGTACCTTGATCGCATGCTGGACGAGGACTACTACGGCCGTGGCGTCTGCAAGTGGGAATTCAGCGGCGCCGGTGCGATGCTGAAAGCCACTGGCGCCGAGGGTGAAACGCGCTTCCTGTCGTTCATTGAGGCAGCGCCGTTCGTCAAAGGCGAGACCGAAACTCGCCACTATCCTCGTGCAGACTATCCGCGCGTGAACGAGATTCCTGACTACGGCGCAAGCGGGCAGGAAGATCCCACCAAATTCCGCCCTGAACTTCAGAATGCGCTGTTCTCGGCTTCACTTGAAGCCAATGAGGTCCGCCAATGAGCCTCAGCAGCCAAGACTACGCGGGCATTTCCGACGACGTGTACAAGGACCGTGCGGTCGGTCGACGCGCTCCTGGCAAGGAAGAGCTCGTAGCGATCAACGGGCATGAGTACAAGATCCTCGAGCACGTCGATAATCGACTGAACGGCTATCAGGGAACGATCTACCAGCGAGTCGACACCCATGAAATTGTCGTCGCACATCGCGGCACCGAACAGATCGCACGCGATGCAATTCTGACCGATGGTGGCATGGTCGTTGCCCGCACCAACGTGCAGGCTCCGGACGCCATCGCGCTGACTCAACGCGCCCTCGCCTATGCCAAGAAGGAAGGGCAGGATCTCGGACAACGTCCGCCCGAAGTTACCGTCACAGGCCACTCCCTCGGCGGTGCCCTGGCCCAGATCACCTCGCACCACTTCAACGTCAAGGGCGAGACCTTCAACGCCTACGGCGCGGTCAGCCTCAGCTACCGCATTCCGGAAGGCGGCAACACCATGATCAACCACGTCATGGCCTCCGATCCGGTCAGCGCTGCCTCGCCGCACTTCGGCCAGGTCCGCATCTACGCCAAGCCCGATGAGATCAAGACGCTGGCAGCGAACGGCTTCAGCAACCACGCCCTGCGTGATCTGATTCCAGACCGTCCGATCATCGCGGCCACCAGTTCATTCGGCGCGCACAAACTGGGCAACTTCCTCAACGAAGGCTCGGTGCTGAAGCACCCGGAAACGCAGAAGCTGGCGAAAGACAACGCCAAGATGATCGAGGAGTACCGCGACGACGTGGAATCACTGCGTCGTGGCGTCACCCGCGCGGCACGCGGCATCCCTGGCGGCGCCATCGATCTGTACGACCACATCCGCGGCCCGCTGCAGCCCGGTGAACCAGCACGCCGCGAAGCAGAGAAGAACGGCCATCACACCAGCATGCTGCGCATGGACGATGCCAATCACCTGGGCAACCCGCTGTTCAACGACGCGATCCGTGGCGTGCATGCGCAGGACGTTCGCGTCGGCCGCGTGCCGGATGTGATGAGTACGCAGTTGGCCGGTAGCCTGGCGGCGGAGATGCACGCTGCAGGCGGCAAGCGCATCGACGAGGTGGTGATGAATGCCGACGCCTCGCGCAGCTTCGCGGTGCAGGGCCAGGGCGGCGACCCGGCGCATCTGCGCGTGTCGGTGGACACGGCCGTGGCGATGAACACCCCGCTGGAGCAGAGCAGCCAGCGCATTGATCAGCAAGCTGCGGGACAGCGCCTGGCACAGGACCGCGATCAACAACTGGAACAACAGCAGAACCAGACCCGCAGCATGCAGGCCTGATGAACAGCGCGGGAGCCGGTCAATCCAGCTCCCGCGTCACTTCGGCCCTCTGCCTCAGGGGCTGGAGGCCGCGACCGGCGCGGACGCACTGGCGGTCACGAACAGATCCGGCCCGGAATCCGGGAAGCCACCACAGGCGCGATCGCCCGGTGCTACCGGATCACAGGGCCACTGCGCCCGCGCGACCTTCTCACGCAGCTCGAAGCGATCACCAGTCCAGACCACGAAGGCCAGGTGCTCGCGGTTCCAGTCACTGTAGGCACGCGGACCGCCCTTCTGCGCCGTCTCCGGGTACTGCACGAACCAGCGCATGGCCGGGCCATACTGCAACTTGCTGTGGTCCAGGCTGATCCGGCCCTCGCGCGACAGCTGCCGTGCACGATCGGCCTCCGTCAGTTGGGGCATGGCCGGCATGGCATCGGCGGTCACATCCCTCGGCGCGGCGTCCCCGCGAACCTGGTACACACGCTGGGCCACATAGGCCTCGCGGCAGTCACCCGCTGGCACACGTACCGGCTCCGCGCCGTACTCATCGCGGTTGGCAACCCGGTCGCTGCAGGTGAACGGTGCCGACACCAGATAGAACGTGCTGTCGGCGTCGCGTCCTTCCAGCGAGCGCACCCAGATGTCGCCCATCCGCGCGATGAAGTCCGGGCGCTGGCCGTAGCCCGGCACCGCCTTGAACCAAACCTTCTGTTGCACCTCACGCTCGCGCCAGCTGCGCGGCAGGTGGATGTCCTGCTGGGGCAGCGCGACCAGCAGCGCGGCCAGATGCGCCGGCATCGTGCCTTGGCAGGCGCCGATCAGCAGCTCGCCCTGGGCCGCCAGCCGCCCAGCCAGATCCACCGGGCAGCGGGCACCAAGCGCACGCTCGGTCGCCTGCTCGGGCGGCAACGGCGCGATGACCAAGGCGGGTGGCGCGGGAGCTACCGCCGGGACGGCTGGCTCGACGACAGCAGGCGGTGCAGCGACAGGCGCCGCCGCGGGTGCAACGGGCACAGGCGTCGGGTCTGCAACCGGCGCCGCGGCAACGGCTTCAGACGGCATGGGTGCTGCAACAGACGCCGTCCCTGCAGGCACGTCAACGGTCGGCTCGGCAGCCGGGGGCGTCTCCACGACGGGTGCCGCGGCCTCCTGAGCCTGTGCCGACGCTACGGCAAGTCCAAGTGACAGCAGCCAGAGCGGCGGCAGGCGGCGCACGGATGCATTGCAGCGGGCAGCGGCGTGCCGGGCATTCGAGGGAACGATTCGCATGTGGTGTCCTTCCGAGTGGGTTTCCATGTCGGCGCCACAGGGCGCCACGCGTCGTACGTAAAGCGCCGGCGGGTCCCCTGCCCGCCGGCATCAGGTGTTACAGGGATCGAGAACGCTGCTCCTGCTCGCGGGCGAGCGCGGCCGCCGGGTCCTGCTGGGCGACACTGGCAGCCAACTGCTGGCTGCTCTGCGCCAGCGGCTGCTGGGCGGCCTGCTCCCGGTCAACGGACGCACGCAGCATCGCCGGATCTCCCAGCGTGCCCTGCACCGCAAACAGCGTGCGCCCGTCGTTGCCCGCCAGCAGATGATCGATACGCGACAGGCCGGCCTTCTGCGCGCTCAACGCCAGCGCGCCGGCGGCGTTGTCCAGTTCCTGTTCACTGCGCAGTCCGCTCTGCACCCCCATCTGCTGCAGGTGCTGGCGTGCCCCCTGGAACAGGGCGTGTCCCGGCTCGCCCGGCTGCGACATGTCGCGCAGGGTGGCCTGCTGCGCCGGCGCCCCTACTTCGCCCCGCTCCAGCCGCGCCATCACATCAGGCGTCAGCTTCTGCTGCCACGCATCGAATCGCTGCTGGCGGGCCTCGATGCCGTTAAGGCCACCATTGATCGCGCGCGTCGCTTCGCGCACATCCTCGCGCGCCGCCTCCGGCACGCGCGTTTGCCACTGCCACACCGCAATACGGCCCGCATGCTCAGGCTGCGCGGCCAGTTCCGGTTGATTCACCAGATCCAGATCCAGCGCCTTGCCGGCACGCTCGTAATTCTCTTTGCCGACCAGCGGCAGATAGCCGCGACCGTGATACTTCAATGCGTCGCCGGGCGCATCATTGCCCATGCGCCCGCCGTACATCAGCTCGGCCAGATTCTCCGGACGGCCGCGCAACGCGTCCTGGCGGGCGTCCTCAAGCGCGCCATTGCCATTGCGCCACGCCGCTTCCACCGGGATCTGCGAGATACCCCGGGTGAAGTTGAAACTTTCATTGAGCCGGCTCAGGCCACGGGACTCGTGCCCGGCCTGCGCCATGAAGTTGGCCAGTTCCCGGGACGAGGTGATGCCGGCCTCCGTGGCCTGCCGCAGCAACTGCGACTCTCTATCCTGCGACACGGTGAAACTCCTGCTCGATCATCGTTGGGTACTCCCGCCTCCTCACAGGCATGGCACTCAGGGCAAGCTCACGTCGGCGACAACGGACGGATCGAAATCCTCGAACCGCACCCGACCAAGTTCGGCCGCCGAGAAATCGCGTGTATGACTGGCCTCGGTCTCGGTGTCGACCACCCTGCGCTGCACGCCATGCACCCAACAGGCCTCGTCGGCCGGAACGTAGCGGAACGTGTAGATGCTGCTCCAGCGCTCACGGCTCCCGCCGTTGGTGATCACACTGAACGCGCCATCCTCGATGGTCACGTACGCGAAGGGGTCGCCGGCAATGCCCCCACGGGTGGAGCACGGCACCAGCTTGTCGTTGCGCGCGGCCAACTGCCATCGGCCCGCGGCGTCACCCAGCAGCAGCAACAACACCCGGTTAGGACCGTGCTCGCCGGGCACCAAGCCGTCGGGTGCCGGTTGATCGATCACCAGCAATTGGTCGTCGATCCCGTTGCCGGTGAGATCGCCGCGTACCGCCTCCAGCAGGTTCGCGCCGGACGGAACGAACGCCAAGGCATTGTCCATGTGTACGCCACTCCCCTTCTGCATCCCCTGCGACTCCTTCAATCCTGACTTTCCAGTACCCGCGCGACGACCGGGAAACCATGCGCTGCGCTGCAGGCTCCGGTTTCCACCATGGCGGATGATAGCCCCGGCCCTGCGGCGTCTGCGATGGTCGCAATCAACATCCGCATCGTGGGTCGTCAGAGTCCTCATGGACGGAAAAGCTCCTGCGTTCGATGGCACCGATGCGTCGGGATTTTGACGCGCACGCAGCTTACTTCGAGGAGGCGGGGCTCGTCGAAGGGGGCTTGGGATGAAAAGCGCACTTGATCACATAAAACCGCGTTCTTCGTAAGCGGTTACCTACTTGGTGACCGAGTCGACGATCCTGCTCTCAGGTAGCGCCAGCCGTCAGGCTGACTTGCCCCGATAGATTCACTCAGAACTCGCGAAAAACCGGGTTCGAGCACTCCGAGTAGGCAATGATGCAACTGCCTCCTCCAACATCCTTGCAACTGCGAAGTGCGCGGGCCTTAACGGTGTCCATATTCACTGCGGTATTCACCGAGCCCCGACCTTTTCCTGACGATGGCGCGGAAAATGCTACGCATTGGTTGTAGTAGCTAACAGTGGTCCTACAATCCCTCGAACCCTCGGCCGCGCACTTTCTAATTGCTTCCGATTCGGCGAGCTCCTTGCTGCGCTTGTTTGCCGAGGTTCCAACCAAATTCGATGTCGGAGATTCTGCGACCGCTCCCCAGGTCGTAAGCCACTCTCCGGTCGGCATCGGTGGCGCGTCTACGGGAGCGGCGGCTGAGCCGGTAGATGCGCCGGGTATCGGCGCACACCCTTGCACTCCCTGTCCCCCGATCGGATAGAACCCGGGAGGACAACTCCCACCTTCAGCCAAGACGGCAAACGGAACGAGAGCCAGTGCAGCACAAGCCAGAAATCCGCAACTAATTCGCATTGAAAACTCCGCATTTACTGTCAGACATTCGTCGTTGTAGCATTACCACGTTGTCCAGTCTGCACGGGCGCATCAACGGCACTGCCAAACCTGGGCATCGAGCTCTGAGCGGGCGCCTCGAATGCGTGATTGTTACTTGGAGCACTGGGCTTGTAGGATGAGCCTCCCGTAGATCCGGGCGGTTGACCCTGTGGTCCTGGTTGCGCGGCCGGCGAGCCACCAATCTGCGAATATGCCATGAAGCTACCCAAGGTACCCTGGAAGAACATGGCCGCCATTGGGGATAGTCAGAATAGTGTTCGTCAGGATCAAGCCCACGCCCCCCCCCTTCTGCGCCGCGCAGCGTCATCCGCAATGCTCTTCGCCAAAGTCCTCATCGACGGGAAAGCGCCTGCGATTGAGGGCCAGATGCGTCAGCATTTTTGACGCGCACGCAGCCCACTTCTTCGGGCATGGGACCGAACTCCCGAATTCAGCTTCGAGAGTTCATTTCATGATGGCCCCAGCCACTCAGATCCCTCTACCAAAGTGCGATAGGTGTTGGACGTCGGATGTGTCAACCCAGCTCCATAGAGCAATCAGAACTCTTGGAAGATTGGCTCACTGCAATCCGTGTACTTGATCGTGCACTGCCCACCGCCGTGAGCAGCACAGTACTTCAGAACCTCAGTGGAAGCGGCCTCTCTCGTTGGACCACCGGCCATTGAAATCAATCCTTTAGAGCCTGGAGCCGGATCCGCATAAGCGACGCACTGGTTTTTATACGTTATCCCTACAGAGCAATCTTTCGCACCATATGTCGCACAGCGGGACTGAGCCTCAGCGACGGCCTCGGCCTTTGATCTCTTTCCAACCGAAGCTCCCACATCACCGGTCACAACAGATCGGGATATGGCTCCCCAGGTCTTGATCCACTTACCTATCGCACGCGGCCCGGAACTCCCCTCACCCTGAGAGGCTGGAATCGGGGCACAGCCACCCGCACCCTGCCCGCCAATCGGATACTGACCTGGCGGGCAGCGCCCCTCCCCATATGCAACTAGTGGGGCAAGGAACAGGAGAATCAGCAATAGAAAATTATTCATTCTCATAAGAAACCACTCGACAGCAGATCAAGAATTTGCGCCAACTTCCCGGCGACGCATCAAGTTAACGATTCACCCCGCGAAGGCCCGTGTCGTGAATCGTTGGCGCTGAGTTCTGTGGCAAGGTCATGCGAGCTGTCCCGGCAGCCGCATCCTGACCCGCCGTCGGAGCGTCAGTACTGTTAGAGGGCTTCGGAGGAGCGTAATAGCTCCCTGCCGGTTGGCCATTCGGACCAGGCGACACAGCCCCAGCACTGCCACCTATCTGCGAATATGCCATGAAGCTACCCAAGGTGCCCTGGAAGAACATGGCCGCCATTGGGGGCGCAGTCAGAATCAGGGTCGTCAGGATCAATCCCATGCCGCCCTGCTGCATCGCCTGACTGGTCATGCCGTCGCTGGACGCGCCCATCAGCGGAAACTTGTTCACCAGCGCTGTCACCCAGAACGAGGCGGACACGCGAATCACCATCTCCAGTGCGATCGACACCATTGCCGCCAGCACCGCCAACATGGTTCCGATGCCATAGAACAACCATCGCTGGAACAACTGCTTGGTCTGGTCGAACAGAAGGCAAAGAATGAACAACGGCCCGAATCCGATGAACAACGCTATTGCTACTTCGTAGCGCAGAAGCATTGAACCCGCAGTTACCGCTGGACCGCCGGTGCCGAGGCCGATGAACCACATGGCCCGGGTCTTGTCTTCCTGCAATCCAGGGTCATTCAGAATCTTGATGCCATCAATACTGGACAGCGCCACCTGCATCCAAGCCAGACTCTTGTCGATCTGCTCTTCCGGTGCCTGGTCTTTTCCGGCTAATCAGGCATTTCTACGTTTTCAGCCAGAAACTCATAAGCGCAACCTCAGAAGCTCTCAAACTCAGGCTCGGTGCATCCAGAATAAATCACTTTACAGCCATCGCTCCCCTGTTTTAAGCACGCATCCACAGCCATCTTACTCGCAGCATCAACAGATGCCGCACGCGCAAACGTGGAGCCACCAAATCTTGCATCACTGGGGGATACGAATGCTGCGCATTGATTATTGAACTCCAATACCACCCTGCAATCCGTAGCCCCCCGCTGTGCGCAATTAGCAAGGGACTCCGAAGCCGCATCCCTCTTCTTTCGCTTACCGAGAGCCACGCCGACATCGCCCCCCTTCGCTAAAGCGATGGCCCCCCAAGTCTTGATCCAACGCCCTGTCGCAACAGGCGACGCTTGGCCTGCTCCAGTGGTACCACCTGGGATGGGAGCACAGCCGCCGACTCCCTGACCGCCAATTGGATACTGACCAGGAGGACACCTACCTTCTGCATTGGCCGTCTGTGGCAATTGGCAGGCAATGATTCCCACACCCAGCAGGAGTACTACACCTGAATAGACACGAATTGACTTCATTTCCGGCCTCTAGTTCGAAGCTAAGCCTTTACGACCAGTATCAGAATTGCCTGACCCAACTGTGGAGTTGCTGCCAGTGACTACGACATTGCTCCCAACTGAAGTCGATCCACCCGATTGACTGCCACCGCTCGTCGACGGCTTGTCCGGCGTGTAATAACTACCCGACGGCTGCCCGCTCGGACCCGGCGCCTGCGCAACAGGGCTGCCACCTATCCGCGAATATGCCATGAAGCTACCCAAGGTGCCCTGGAAGAACATGGCCGCCATTGGGGATAGTCGGAAGAGTGTCCGTCAGGATCAAGCCCACGCCCCCCCTTCTGCGCCGCGCAGCGTGACCCGCAATGCTCGTCGCCAAAGTCCTCATCGACGGAAAAGCGCCTGCGCTTGAGGGCCAGATGCATCAGCATTTTTGACGCGCACGCAGCCTACTTCCAGTAGGTGTTGCTCGTCGAACGGGACTTGGCTTGTTCACCAGCGCCTTTGTTCAGAACGAATCCGACGCCAAAATTACCATGTCCCAGACGAGGGAAACCCCATACAACTGCACTCAGGTGATTAGTGAAGACACCTAACCCTACCAACTAGATCAGCTGCTCCAGCTCGCCGACAAATGAGATGGCCTGCTTTTCGGCAGGCCATCTCCATCATGCAAAGGCCGATTCAAGAATCTCACCTGTGATTCGACTGACATAGCTCAGAAAGATTCAAATATTGGCTCAGCACAATCCGTGTACAACACCTTGCATTGCCCTCCACCGTTCTTCGCACAGTAGGAGAGAACCCGACTGGTCGCCTCCTCTCTTGAGCCGGCGACTGAAATAGAAACTATTCCCTTACTGCTCGGCTCAGGGTCAGCATATGCGACGCACTGGTTCTTGTACGTTGTATCGATCTTGCAGTCTTTCGCTCCATGTGTCGCGCACCGAGCAAGCGCTTCTGAGACAGCCTCTCGCTTGGAACGCCTTCCAACGGAAGCCCCCATATCGCCCGTGCTTGCCGCCCCCGCAATAGCCCCCCAAGTCTTGATCCAACGCCCAGTAGCAATGGGGCCGCTCTGGACGCCACCGGTACCAGAGCCCGGAATAGGTGCGCATCCACCTACGCCCTGACCACCAATGGGGTACTGCCCTGGCGGACAATGCCCTTCCGCTCTCGCCTCACCCGTCACAAACAAACATAGGAGCAAGCCGACAAGAATGAGAGGAAACATGTATTTCACACTTCTACTCCGTACGCATGGGGCTATTGATTGCCGGGATGTGCAGCTCTGAGACCGGTTTCGGCAACCCTGGAGGATTCCGACGACGGAAGGGTTGAACGTGCGGTCGCATGTCGATCATGCGCACCACTGTCCTGGCCGGACTGCCCCTTCTCCGGAGCGGCCGGCGTGTAGTAACTACCCGGGGGCCCGGCGCCTGCGCAACCGGGCTGCCACCTATCTGCGAATATGCCATGAAGCTACCCAAGGTGCCCTGGAAGAACATGGCCCGGGTCTTGTCTTCCTGCAATCCAGGGTCATCAGAATCTTGATGCCATCAATGCTGGACAGCGCCACCTGCATCCAAGCCAGACTCTTGTCGATCTGCTCTTCCGGCTTCTGATCCTTGCCAGTGACAACGTGGGTGATCAGGCCCTTCACGTCCTCGGTCAGGAACTCATGAAGATCGCGCCCGAACATGCCCATGCTGGTGGCAACGGCCACAATCAACGCTGCGCGCGCCATGTTGGTTACCAGGACCATCATCGAGTCGCGGCTGCGGCCGGTGATTATCCGGTAGTCTTGCGGCCCTTTTCCACAGCGCAGCAAACGGGCATCCCGCCCCCTAAGAAAGATGCGCCTTTCGCATCGCATTCTGGATGCCGTCGTTCTCGATCAAACTTCTCGGCGTGCAGCTTCTTCAGCCGCAGGCTCTCACCCCAGACTCTCGAGTCGCTTGGCGTCAAGTGCTTTCATGCCACCAAACTTCCTCACCGCAGGTCGGAACGACGCCTTTTCACGTCTAATCCCCTTGCCATTGAGGATTGGTCTCCAAGCCGCCTCGCACTCAATCCCGGGGCGATGCGAGATCCAGCATCTGATCCGCTGTCACTCATCCTTCCGCCACCACGCACCCGAGTTACGGAAGCCGATTCGCCTCTACACCAAACGCCCGAGTCAGCGCGCAACTACCGGGCACCTCACCATTTCGACCTGCCTGACATTAAATCTTCCAGATTCTTTCCATAAAGGACTGTGCCAGGACGCCAGTCGGACGACCACAGACTCGCGATAGGATTTTTAGAATTCCTCGAAGATCGGCTCAGAGCAAGCGGAATAGACGGCAGCACAATCGCTCCCTCCTTTCGAGGCACAGAGGCGGGAGGCAAACTCTGTGGCACCCTCGATCGTTGCACCGGTACCAAACTGCGTGGTTCCACCTGTGCCCGAGCTGGCGACAACGGCGGCCACGCATTGATTCTTATATGTAATTGTAACCTTACATCCCACTCCGCCGGATTCAGCACACTTCCTCTGCGCTTCCTCAGCGGCCTCCGTCTTCCGTACCCGCCCTGTTGAGGAGCCAGAGGCGCCCGACGGCGCCAATGATATTGCGCCCCAAGTCTTGATCCATTTACCCGTCGCTCTGGGCCCACTGGTAGCTGCACCTTCGCCTCCAGGAATCGGGGCGCAACCACCGACTCCCTTCCCTCCGATCGGGTACTGCCCAGGAGGACATCGCCCCTCAGCCTGAGCCTCAAGGGCCGATGTGGCGAACATGAACACCAACGGCGCTAGCAAATGGATCATTCTCATCAGGCAACTCTCCTTACACAGACAACGCGCATCTCCGCGAGCTAAATAGGTGCCTTGGCAAATCGGCCTGTATCCGACGGCGTATCGGCAACATGTGGAGATCCAGTTGATCTACCCATCTGCCCCACTCCGCTTGCTCCATGCCCGGTGCTCCCCTTCTCTGGAGCCGGAGGCGTGTAGTAACTACCCGGCGGCTGCCCACTCGGGCCCGGCGCCTGCGCAACCGGGCTGCCACCTATCTGCGAATATGCCATGAAGCTACCCAAGGTGCCCTGGAAGAACATGGCCGCCATTGGGGGCGCAGTCAGAATCAGGGTCGTCAGGATCAGTCCCATGCCGCCCTGCTGCATCGCCTGACTGGTCATGCCGTCGCTGGACGCGCCCATCAGCGGGAACTTGTTCACCAGCGCCGTTACCCAGAACGAGGCGGACACGCGAATTACCATGTCCAGTGCGATCGACACCATTGCCGCCAGCACCGCCATCGAGAACATGGTTCCGATGCCGTAGAACAGCCATCGCTGGAACAACTGCTTGGTCTGGTCGAACAGAAGGCAAAGAATGAACAACGGCCCGAATCCGATGAACAACGCCATTGCTACTTCATAGAGCAGAAGCATTGAACCCGCAGTTACCGCTGGACCACCTGTGCCGAGGCCGATGAACCACATGGCCCGGGTCTTGTCTTCCTGCAATCCAGGGTCATTCAGAATCTTGATGCCATCAATGCTGGACAGCGCCACCTGCATCCAAGCCAGACTCTTGTCGATCTGCTCTTCCGGCTTCTGATCCTTGCCAGTGACAACGTGGGTGATCAGGCCCTTCACGTCCTCGGTCAGGAACTCATGAAGATCGCGCCCGAACATGCCCATGCTGGTGGCAACGGCCACAATCAACGCTGCGCGCGCCATGTTGGTTACCAGGACCATCATCGAATCGCGGCTGCGGCCTGTAACGATTCGATAGCCTTGGATCAGCACCCACAAGGTCATGAGGGTCAGCGCGATGCCGCCCACCCACGCCATCATGTTGTCCATCAGGTCGAAGCCGAACTTGCCGATCCTGTCCCGCAGGTAGTCCAGGATCAGCTTGAAGAACACGAAATCGCCAATCGACTGGACACGCGCGACGTGCCCCATCAGATCCTGGAATCCGCCCGAAAAATCAAAGTTGGCAATCGACCTGATCGTCATACCCACATTCCCTTGGTAATACTGCAATCACATGAGGGGCGACGCAGACGCGCGCACCCTTGGTGCTCCATTCCATGCATCAGTCGATGGACAGCGCTGCCTTCAGCGCGGCCGTCTTGACCAGATCACTGGCAATGGTCTTCATCGGGTCGCCCTTCAGCGCTGCCTGTGCAACGACCTTCTGATTGGCTTCCATCACCTCGATGTAGGCATCGTAGGCCTTCTGCTGTGCCTCGAAGGACTTTGCCTTGGCTGCCATGTCGTTCGCGGTGCGCAACGTGTCGTTCTGCGTTGCGTTGACGTTGCCGAGCAGATTGCTGACATTTCGCTGCTTCTCGATTGCATCGAGGCTATCGAAGAACGACGGCATCGTCTTGAGCATGAAGTCCACCGCATCGTTGTACTTGCGGTTCTGCATCATCCGGATGTTCACGCAGATCTGTTGCTGCTGATCTTTCCAATCGCCCTTGAAATTGAAAACGACCCGGGTCGCGAGAGTCTTCAAGTCGGTGCCGATTCCGCAGGTCTCGGCAACCAGATAATTGGGTGGCACCGGCGTCAGCGGGGCGGAATCCGGCAACCCGAAGGAATTCACGATGCCCTGGATCTGGACCATCGTCTCCTGGTACTCCTTGATCGTCTGCGCCCAGTCCCGTGCCCACTGGGTGTTCTCCTTGACGAACTGGTACTTCTCCTGGAAACGGGCCTGGTACGTATTGATCTGATTGAGGATGTGCTGCCACAGCGCAGGACCCGTTTCCTGCACCGGGCCGATGGCGCCCGCATTGGTCGCTGAGAGGGCCAAGGCAACGCCGAGCACCTTGGCCATCGGCTTGAGTACCTTGCGGGCGCTGGCCCGACGCTTGACGTTGTTCATGGGAAAACTCCTGTTGTTCTGATTGACGTCCACTTGCCTGTCTCCTGCTCGCACGGCCATCAGGCCGCGTCGGACCGGGGTTCCTTTCCCGACCCCTTCCGGTTCTTGTAGAAATCTTCCAGCCACTGCTCCGGGCTGAGCTCGTCTACAGTGACGCGATTGCGGACCGCGGCCGTCTGCAGAACCCGATGCATGACATCGATGTTGTCGGTCGAAGCCGAGATCACCGACAGGATGTCGTCCATGCCGCGCAGGTTGAGCTGGCACACGCTGGAGGCATGGCCCTGCTTGACCAGGAAGCAGCGCGAGCGCTCGTCCAGTGCAGTCACCACCCTGAACTCGGCCTCGGTCAGCTTCAGGCCGTCCATGTAGTCGCTCTTGCTGGCATTCGGGTTCGGCAGCAGGATCAGGGTAGCGGTCTGCTCGATCAGGGCGGCGGAGATATCGCTCTTCAGCGCATCTTCCGGGCTCTGCGTAGCGAAGATGCCGAGACCGTTCTGCTTACGGATGGTCTTCTGCTTGTTCTTCGCGAACTCCTTCAGGCCACCTTCGCCGTCCAGGATCTTCCAGAATTCGTCCATCACATAGATCAGCGGACGACCGTCGATCAGCGACTCCAAGCGGTGCAGCAGGTAATTGATCACCGGCACGCGCACTTCAGGATTGTCGATGATGTCGGTGTAGTCGAAGCCGATGATGTTGGCCTTGCTCAGGTCAACGGTATCGATCGGATTATCGAACACCCAGCCCAGCGAGTTGCCCGAGGTCCAGCGGCGCATGCGCGCGTAGAGGCCATCGTCGCCCATATTGGGCAGGCTCTTCTGGAAGTTGGTCATGCTGCGCAGGTGCATCGGCGTATCGAGCATGCTCTCCACCGCGCGGTAGATATCCTCTTCCTCACGGGCGCTGTACTCGCGCTTGCCGGCCAGCACCTTGATCAGGTCAGCCAGGAACTGCAGGTTGGCTTCGTTGTTCTCGCACTGGAACGGGTTGAAGCCGGTCGGTGCGCCGTTCTCCAGGGCCAGATAGTTGCCACCGCAGGCGCGCACGAAGATCTCCGCGCCGCGATCCTTGTCGAAGAAGAAGATGGTCGGCGACGGCTCGTACTTCTGCACCTGGCTGAGCAGGAAGTTGATCAGCGCGGTTTTACCGGTACCGGACTTGCCGATCACCATGGTATTGGCGATCGCCTTCTCACCCAGCGAATTCTCCGAGGGATGGGTCGCATGGAAATTGAAGTAGTACGGCTGGCCATTGGTGGTCTGCAGCGTGGTGACGCAGTCGCCCCACGGGTTGTTGTGCTGCTTACCGGTGGCGAAGTTGTGCAGCGGCGACAGGCCCAGGAAGTTCAGCGAGCTGACATTGGCCAGGCGTGTGCGATAGCGCCAGTTGCCCGGCAGCTGCGAATAGAACGACGAGGTAACCGCCAGGTCTTCCTTGGTCGATACGAACCCGGCGTTGGACAGCTCGGCTCGGGTCGAGGCGACGTTCTGCGAAAGCTTGGCCTGCGTGTCGCCGTAGACCGCCATGATGAAGTGGTATTCACCCAGTACGAAGTTGCCCGACGACAGCTGATCCATGGCCTGGTCCAGCTCGACGATCTGGCTGACCGCCTTGTCGCCGGAGGAGATCATCATGCCCTTGGTGCGGTCGAGCACCTTCAGCGCGTCCTGGCGCCCCATCGGGCTGAACGAATGGGTGATGACGTATTCGTAGTCGAGGTACTTCAGGCCGTTGAGGATGCCCGGGTAAGTCCCCTCGGCATACTCCTTGATGTTCAGAATGGCGCCGTAGTGATTGGCACCGTTGGGAGTATTGATCGCAAAATCACCGGTCTTGGCCGAGAACATGTGGCGACTGACCGGCAGGTAATCCTTGATCGGTGCCGACAGCACCGGCACCGGCTCGTCGATGCGATTGATCAGGTAACCGAACAGCTCCAGCGTTTCCGAGAACACCACGCCATTCTTGGCTTCGTACATACCCAGGCGATACGGCGCGTAGTCGCGGATCACGGCCTCGACGTTGCCGGCCAGTTCCATCAACTTCTCTACCGCCTGCTCCTGCTCGGCGCGCAGCTTCTCCACGTTCGCCGACTTTTCGACGAAGCGTTTGCCCGCCACCACCGGGCGATAGATCATGGTCAGGTACAGCTCGTTCTGCATGATGCGCTGCGAGGACAGCATGCCCATGTACTGGTCGGAAACGTCCTGGTTGAAGCGCTGCCTGTAGTTGCTCTTGCCCTTCAACGTGCGACGGCGACGGATGTCGTGCACCCAGAAAGCGACGTTGACAAAGTCAGGCGCGCGCAACGTCTGCAGCAGACGGTTGAACGTGTTGTGGCGATGCTCGAGCTCCCACTCCTCTCGGCCGACAAACGGCAGCCCTTCCAGATGCCAGGTCAGCAGGTAGTCGCCGCCCGTGGTCTTGACCACGTTCGGGGCGACATGCGACGACAACGGGATGAACTCACTGATGGAGGTATCAGGGCTGAACATACGACTGCTTCCAAAGAGGTACTGCCAAGAAGTTTCAAGAGACCTGGCGGGCGCGGATGCCCGCCAGGCCGGATCCGGACCTCAATCCATTCGGGCCGGCTTGTTGCGGTAATGGTTGGGGTTGAGCACCCACATGCCATCGTGCTCCTGCACGTTGCGCACCTTCAGCTTGAACATCAGGCGCAGGCCCAGCAGGCGGAAGATCATTTCGTCACGCTTGGCCATGTGCCGCATGATGAAGACCGCCACCGGAATGGTGAGCAGGAACCAGAAGTTCGTGTACATGCTGAGCAGCAACAGCCCGCCTGCCACCATGAAGAATGGCAGGTAGGGAACGCCCAGGAACATCGCTGGACGCGTGCAGCCGCGGAACACGACGTTCTTATGCACTGTAGTACTGGATCACGTGGTTGATCAGGTAGGAGGTGCTGGTGCCACCACCGCACTTGCCGTCGCTGCCATCACCCAGCAGCATGCGCGCGATCTGGCCTGCGGCGCCGATCAGCACGCCACCGATCAGGATCGGGGCGACGTCAGCGATGCGCTTGTGCGCGAAGGCGATCTGGTAACCAGCGAAGATCACCGCGATGGTGACCACGGCGATCGAGGCGATGTTCAGCAGGCCGTTGATGTTGTTGAAGAAGCTGCAGACCTTCTTGTCGGTGCCGCCGAAGTCGGTGGCGCCGTTGGCGAAGACTTGCGGGGCAAACAGTGCGCCGACGAACAGAGTGGCCATCAGCAAGGTCTTCAGCGTGCGCTGGGCCTGGACGAGGTCGAGATTGGATCGCTTCATGGATTGATTTCCTTGTTGATGGACTAACACAACTGAATCGACCAGCCGGGGGACTGGCCGTACCACGACTTCGTCAGAACACGAAGGCCGCATCCCCTGCGGGAATCTGCTGCACCGGTGCGGACTGTGCCGGTGCGTTATATGAACTGCCATTGCCGGCCACTGGCTGATTGCGCTCATTCCAGGGCCGCAACATCACAGGGCCCTCGTTGCTGCCACCTGCAGCACCTGGCAACTGCTGCGGCATGGCCATCGCCTGCGCCGGACCCTGCTGAGGCAGCTGCTGCGGCATGCCACCGGCCTGTTGCTGCGGATAGGCGGCCCCTTGGGTGGGCTGCGCCTGCGGCTGCATCATCCGATCCACCGAGCCCAGTACCACTTTGGAAAGCGCCTGGTCGGCGATGTTCAGCAGGCTGCCCCGCGCCATTGCACCGGTGGACGGATACACGACATACGCACGTGCCGGGTCTTCCGACGGCACGTACACCGGGCCACTCGCCTGCGCAACGATGCGCGCCTGCGCCGGCGAAGCGAGCTGCGGGTGATGCTCGACCTTCACGCTGCGGCGTTCGCCGCGACTCACCACGTCGATCGGTGCAACACCATTGCTGGCAAGCTGCTGCCCACGGCGCATCGAGTCATAGACCTTCTGCACATAGCCATGGCGGAAGCCAGTCTCGAAATTGCCCGAGTAGTAGCAACTGAATGACTTGCCCCAGTCACCACCGGAGCGCTTGTAGCACTCGGCGAGGATCCGAGAACCCGCTTGCAGGTTCGGGCATTGCTGGAAAGCCTTCTCGTAGGAATCCAGACCGTACTTGCCGAGGTTATAGCGGTTGACCTGGGCTAGCCCGATGGAGAAGTTGTAGCCTTTCTCTTCCAGCATCCGAACCGTCGCCAGTGCCTCGTCCAGCGCCTTGGGCTGGCGCACCAGAGCGCCACCGACTACGCCGATGGCATAAGGGTTGCGTGACGATTCAACGTTGATGACGTGCTGCATCACGTCCATCGACACCGCCATCTCCGGGCACGCCATCATCTCCAGTCCTGGCAGCATCCTTCAGCCCTCCTGCCCCTGGGCACGCCCAGGATTGAAATCGATACCGGTGATGTAGCGCGAACCGGCGTGCGCCTTGATATGCACGACGATGTCGATGGTCATCATCAACAGTCGCTTGATCACGTTGAACTCCAGGCCCGAACCTTCGGTGGAGGCCTTCACCATGAGGGCCAACTGGTCCCAGGTCTGCTCCGGACTGCCTGCATGGCAGCTGGTGATCGAACCCGGGTGGCCCGATGCGCAGTTGCGGATGAAGTAGAACGCCTCGTCACCGCGCAGCTCGGCCAGGATGATGCGCTCGGGCTTCATGCGCAGGCAGGCTTCCATGCAGCTCTTGGCACTGACATTGCTGGTGCTCTGCCCACCCTTGGAGTACAGCAGGTGCACCACATTGGGTTGGGTCAGAAACAGCTCGCGCGCGTCCTCGATCGTGACCAGGCGTTCGTTGTCCGGAATATGATTGACCAGCGCTTTCATGAAGGTGGTCTTGCCGCTACCGGTCGCACCGGATACCACGATGTTCTTGCGGTACATCACCGCACGCCGGAAGAACTCGGCGTACTCGCGCTGCTGACGCAGCTCCAGCAGCTCGCGATCCTGCTCGCTGATGCTGCCATCGCTTTCCAGGATCTGGTTGAAGAACCCATCTTCGTGATACTGGCTGAGCGACTTGGTGTGCTTGGACGGCAGACGGATGGTGATCGACACCTTGCCTGCATCGCACGCCGGCGGAATCACGAACTGGGCACGCTGGCCGGTGGGAAACGTGAGCGAGACCACCGGATCGGCATCAGTGATGCGCTGGCCGGTGTTGCTCTCGTTCACCACCGCCGTGCAGAACTGCCGGGCCCGCTCGAAGGTCAGGCTCGGCACATCCACCCGCTGCCACCCCGCCCGGGTTTCCAGGTACAGCTCACCGGGACGGTTGATGCAGATTTCCGTCACTTCCGGGGAAGTCATGTACTCGGCGATGCCCAGCACTTCGTACTGATAGCGCAGGAAATCGCTGGAGACGAGGGCAAGGGGTGACACTTCAGCGTCCATGATCGTTCGTTGGGTTACCGGCGAGGATGCAGCACGCTCGTGAAGTCGACGTCCTTGGCGACGTACACATTCACGATGGTGCCTTGGTTGATGGTCACGGTCGGCGGGCGACGTTGGCTGAGCGACTCGTTGGCCAGGCGTTCCATGGTGCGCGCGGTGGCGCTCTCATAGGGCGACTGGATGGTCATGCCGTTGTTGGCCACCGTGGTGGTCTCCGGGCCATGTTCGGCGGCGGCATACTTGAACGCATCAGCCAGCAAGCTGATCATCAGCGCCGAGGCGATACGACTACCCCAGTGCGCGCTGTACTGGCCCGGATGACCGGCGCCACCCAGCTGATCCACGCCCGGGCTGGACATGGCCACGTCAATACCGTTCGGCGTGGTGATGCGGTCCCAGATCACTTCCACCCGCTTGCCGGTAGGACCACCGCCATAGGCGCCATAGATCTTGGAGCCCTTCGGCAGCAGCAGATTGCGGCCGTTGATCGAGTACACCGGCTCTGTCACCAGGCACGAGGTGTAGCCCGCGATATCAGTGATGATGCGGGTTTCCAGTACACAGCGCAGATAGGTTCCTCGCACCAGCAGCGCATCGGGGCTGCGGATGTAGCTGGCATTGGACACGTCATCCACGTCGGGGCCACGACGCACGCGCGCTGGCGCTGCATTCTGCTGCCCGTTCATCTGCTGAAGCATTGCCCGCGTGTATTCGTCCATGCCCGCCTGCTGCGAGCGCTCCTCATCCTGTGAACTGCCATTGCCAACGAAACCGTCGGCACTGGCACCCATCCGACGTTCGGCAAGCGTCGGACCACGAGGGCCCGCGGAGCGATCTTCCAACGTCACTGGCGGCTCAGGGCGGCTCGGCCCCAATGGAGGCGGCGGCAACATCGGAATCGGATCAACGGGCTGCATTGCCTGCGCCGGACCCGGATCGGTCTGGACAGCATCCGGCAGTGTTGGCGTGCTCGCGCGCGCAACATCCGGCACCTTCGGCGCATCGTCCTTGTCTTGGCCCTTGCGGAACAGCAGGAAGCCCATGGCAACAAGCAGCACCACGATACCGCCCAGGAACAGCAGCGCCTTGCGGTTCAATCGCTGCTCTTCAGCCGAGCGCAGCTGCGGCGCGGCCGCGTCCAGATCCGGTGCAGGCTCAGCCTGGGTCGTGCCGAAGTACGGATTCGTCTGCGCCTCCGGAGCAGCCTGTGCACCGTACGGACTCTGGCTCTCGTCGCGTCCGTTGTTCGGGTCGTTTCCGGGAGTGTTCTGCTGGCTCATTTCTTCACGTTCCTTCGCAGGCCGACGACGAAGTCGCCGTGGCGGATGACCAGGTACGGGTAGGTCCCGTGCACGATCAGCGTATTGCCTTCAACCGTGGTGTTGACCACGAAGTCTTCACCGTATTCCGTTTCACGACCGAACACGGCCGGGAAGATACCGGTCTTGTACTCCGGCGAATTCGGTAGTTTCAGGTAGGTGAAACGGCTGTCGTCGTAGGCGTTGACCGGGATCAGCCAACCCATCTTCTTCGCCTTGCTGGTCGAATAGGAGTAGTTGAAGTTGTACTGGCGGTCCTTGGCCAGTTCAGAGCTCAACAGCGGCTGCGCCTCCTCTTCCACCGCTTCCTGCGCGACGCCGAACACGGTGTCGTTCGGGTAGGTGAAGGCGATCTTGTACTGCACGCCAGCACGACGGGCCTGTTCCAGCTGGCGCCAGTCAGTGGCCACCACCTTGAGCTCGAAGATGTAGGAATGGGTCTCGGTGCGCACCATCATGTTGGTGTCGACGTCGACGTTCTTCGGCTTGAGATAGAACACGTTCTCGCGACGGGTCAGTTCCCAGCCGCTGCTGAAGCCGGTGCTGTAGTCGAGGATCTTCTCGTTCGGGCTCAACTCGATCTGGGTGGTCAGGCCCAGGCCGGTGCGAACCGGATAGATGCGGTCCTTCTCGTACTCGTAATGGTCCACCGCCTGCGCCATCGCCGCTGCTGAAAACAACAGCGACAACATCGACAGCAGCGCCAGTGCGCTTCCCCTGATATTTCGACTACTCATCGGTTGCTTGCTCCATCAGCAGTTCCGGTGGAATTGTTCTGCGCCGGCCTCATGGCCGGCTGTCCGGGCATTGCCTGCCCCGGCATTGCTTGCCCCTGCACCGGCTGACCCGGCATGGGCTGCCCCTGTACGGGCTGACCCGGCATCGGCTGGCCCGGCGTCGGGCCATTGGCCGGGACGGCGACCGGCTGGCCGGTGGCCGGATCGATCATCGTGGCCGCGGCCGGGTTGTTGGGATCGTAGACACCCTGGGCCTGCTGCGCGGCCTGTGCAGCCTGCTGCGCCTGCGCCTGCATGGCGCCGTCATCCGGCACCGGGACGCCACGGGAATAGTCGTTGTCGACGCGATACTCGGTGACCTGGAAGGCCAGCGGATTGAGGATGCGATCCTGCTCGGACAGCGCCAGGTTCTGGTTGTAGCCGAAGCGCATCGTCACCAGCTGGTTGTCCAGGTAGGTGGCAACGCCAGTGCGCTTATCCAGCAGGCTGCGCTGGATGCGCACCGAAGCGCCGCGGAAGCTGCCGTTCGCTTCGGCGCCCAGCGGCGTGATGCTGAGGATCTTGACCCGGATGGCACGCTCGCGGCCATACATCACGAACGGGTTCTGCGGGTTGTTGCCGGCATAGCGCACGCGCATGGACTGCGCCACCGGATCGGTGGACATCACGAACACCAGTTCCCAATCGCGCAGGCCCATCACCGCCGAGTCGTACGACTCGCGCGCCAGTACGTACTGGGCCACATTGCTGCGATTGATCGCTTCGTTGCTGGTAATCGTCTCGCCCTGGAAGGTCCCGCTCAGGCGTGCGACCGTCGCGGTACCCGTGTACGCATCGGCCATCACCAGGAACGGCACCTTCTCCTTCAGCGGCAGCATATAGTAGTAGCCGCCCGCCAGTGCGAGCGACATCAGCAACGAGCCCGTGGCGACCCACCAGGCACGGCGCTCGCTGCGACGCGCCATGTCGGCCACGGTGATCTCGTAGCTGACCGCCTTGGCGACCGACTGCTCGACCTTGGGACTGTTGCCGGGATCCTTCTTGCGGAACATGGATTCTTCCGTACTGCTGAAACATCAATGGGCATGGAGCCCCTGCGACAGGCGCGGGGAGCGGCACGTTCGATGGTTTCGAGGTGGACTCAGGTGCCGCTGTTGGAATCAGCGCCCTGCGCCGACGCGGTGGGCGTCGAGCCAGCGCTCTGCACAACGATCTGGTTGCCAACAATGGAGACGGAGATGCCTTGCGCCGAATACGCCGAAGTCAGATCGATCACGGCCTGCTGCGCATTGGTGGTGTCGATCTTCGAGACCGCGCCATACAGCGTGAAGTCCGAGCTGAGGCGGTAGTCCAGTGTTCGTCCGGAATCCTTGGCCCAGCGCTCGAGCATGGCTTTGAGCGTGCCATCCATCGGCGAGGCCTGGTAGACGTAGCTGGAATACAGCGGGATCTCAGTCGTCGCCACGGCAAAGCGGTTGACCGGCTTCCAGCGCCCACCGAAATCGGGGGCGGACTTGGTGGCACACCCTGCCACCATCAGCGCCGCAACTGCGGCGATGGAGATTTTCGCGATAAACGCCTGATTCATACGGGCTTCACTTTGACGTACGAAAAAGCAGTCCCGAGCGTTGGTTCCCTGGCCGTCCGGCGCTGCATGGCGCACGCCGGAATCGGGGAGACGCGCTGGCATGCAGCACACCTGCCCCGGCTCCCCTGCAGCCCGAAAGCTGCCAACCAGGTCGCGGGGCCGCCAGACGTTGCCGACGACACACCCGCACACCCTCACCAACGTCGAAACCATCCTTGTTTCCATGGCACAAACTCCTGGCCACCCTGCGTTACAACTTTTGCCATCCAGCACACACTTCTGGATGACGCACACAGAGTTACACAACCACGCGTCAATTCCATGTCAGACAAGTCTGAAAATCCATGAACAGATGCCGAATTTTTGACTCATCTCACGATTTCACGTCGGTGAATATGAATCTACGTCACAAATTTAGCGACGTGAATTAGACGTTAAGCATCGGAACGTCGACCTTCGGCAGCAGCCGCGATGTGAAATAGCGATCCTTGTAATAGCGGATCTTGTCGCACTTCACCGGATGCGGTATGCCCTCGTAGAGGAATACTTCCTTGTCCGGCCCCATCGCCTTCAGCTCCTGCGGCAGCATCAGTGCACGCCGCTCTTCGGTGAAGTTGTGGGTCTTCTCACGGGCATGGGTGACGTTCTTCTTGCGGACGGTGGTGTAGCCCAGCATGTCCGAGTAGTCGTTGGCGTCCTGCTGCTCGCGCGGCGCGTACAGGATCTGCAGTGCGTGGTTGGTGATGATCGTGCGTGACACTTCCCGGCCGTACGTGGCATCAAGCTGGGACATGCTCTGGATGATCGGCAGCAGGCGGATGTTGTAACCGGCCATGTAGGACACCGCCGAGGCGATGATCTCGACCTTGCCGATCGAGGTGAATTCGTCCATCAACAGCAGGCACTGGTACTTCAGGTCCGGGTTGGACTTGGGCAGTTCCTTGGTGTTGAGGTTGATCAACTGGCTGAAGAACAGGTTGATGATCAGCCGGCTCTCGGCCAGCTTGTTCGGCTGGATGCCGATATAGATGGTCATCTTCTTCCTGCGCACATCGGTCAGCAGGAAGTCGTTGCTGCTGGTGGCCTTGTCCAGCACCGGATTGATCCAGGGATTGAGCGGCTCCTTGAAGGTGCCCAGGATCGAGGCGAAGGTCTCATCGGCCTGGGACAGCATGTTGGCGAATGCCGAACGTGCGTTGCCACTAAGGAACGACCGCTCCGACAAGGCCTTGAGGTACTTCTTCAGATCGGTGCCGTCGCCCGATGACAACCGGTAGACCGCGCCCAGCGTCGGCGTGCCCGAGCCGCCCGGGAAACCACTGCTGCGCTCGTCATCCCAGTTCTCGAACAGATACAGGGTGAAGGCCATGAACGCATTGCGCGCCTGGCTGACCCAGAATTTCTGGTCCTCGGCCCCGTCCGGATACAACATCGCGGCGATGCTCATCAGGTCCGAGACACGGAACGCCGGGTCATCGGAAACATAGCTGAGCGGGTTCCAGCGGTGCGTGCGCCGATCTTCGGCGAAAGGATTGAACAGGTAGATCTCCTGCCCTTGGCTGGCACGCCAGCCACTGGTCAGGTCGAAGTTCTCCTGCTTGATGTCCAGCACCACCAGCGATTCGCCGTACTCCAGCAGGTTCGGGATGACGACGCCCACGCCCTTGCCTGAACGGGTGGGCGCTGCAAGGATCACGAACTGCTGGCCGTCCAGCCGCACCAGCTTGCCGCCATGGCTGCCAACCACGATGCTCTGGCCGGTCTTCTTGAACATGCCGTGCTTGGACAGGTCGGCGCCGGTGGCAAAGCGCGCGTCGCCGTGCAACGAGCGCTTGTCCTTCTTCAGCAGCAGCACCAGGCCGGTCACCAGCAGCACCAGCAGCGGCAGGCCGAAGCCGAGATAACCGGCCCACTTGATCTTGCCCACGAACGGCGCGACCTGCGGCTGGCCAATGGCGTGGTAATACTGGTAGTACGTGTTCCAGGTGAACAGCTTGGTGTCCAACCCCAGCAACAACAGGGTCAGGTAACCGGAAAACACGAAACCAAGCAGCAGGGTCGCCAGCGTGATGATGGCGATGAGCAGATACTTCTTACTGGGCAACACCCGGATCCTCCATGATGCGCACAAGGGCGCGACGGCCTAGCGGCGGCGCCAGCGCGACGCCTTCTTCCGCAGGTGGTTTTCGTTCTCCAGCCCGGGCTCTTCGCCCTCTTCACGCACCAGTGCCTGCAGGCGTTGGCGCGCTTCGGCCAGCGACATCAGGTCGGTCAGACGATCCCCATCGTCGGCGACGACCGCATGGCCGACCACATCGCCCGGAGCGTACACCGGCGCGTAGGACACCGCTACCAGCTGATAGCGACCGCGCGTCTCCAGCACATGCCTGAATTCCTGCATCGACATCCTCCTTATTCCAGCACTCCGCAGCCCCTGTGTTTCGCATCATGCCGACGTCCATGTCGTCATTACATGCAGGACGCCGACAACAATGCGCCGAACCTGCTTTCGTACCGAGCCCGTGCCGGGCTTGCCGCAACCCCACGGATCAAACGCTGATTTACCCTCAGCATGGCTGCTGCTGTTGCGGTGCAGCAGTACAATGCACGGCTCCCCGCCCCCATCGCGCCCCCGCATGAGCCCCAACTCTTCCCTGGCTGCGCGGCTGACGCCCCGTCAGCGCACCCTGATCATCCTTGCCCTGTCCCTGGGCGGCTTCGCCATCGGTACCAGCGAGTTCGCCAGCATGGGCCTGATGCTGGAGATCAGCCGTGGCCTGTCGATCTCCGAAACCCAGGTCGGCCACCTGATCAGCGCCTATGCCATCGGCGTGGTCGTCGGTGCGCCGATCCTCGCCTTCGTCGGCGCCAGCTTCCCGCGCCGCAAGCTGCTGCTGGCACTGATGGGCTTCTATGCTGTCGGCAACCTGGCCAGCGCACTGGCACCGAACTACGGCACGATGCTGATCGCGCGTTTTGTCGCCGGCCTGCCGCATGGCGCCTACTTCGGCGTGGCGATGCTGGTGGCCGCCGCGATCAGTCCGGCCGGCCAGCGCGGCCAGGCGATGTCGCGCGTACTGCTGGGCCTGTCGATCGCGATCCTGGTCGGCAATCCGCTGACCACCTGGCTGGGCCAGCAGCTGAGCTGGCGCACTGCCTTTGCCCTGGTCAGCGTGCTGGCCATCGCCACCGTGGCGATGATCGCGCGCTTCCTGCTGCCCGACCCGGACGAGGTGCGCACCTCGCCGATGCGCGAACTGCGTGCCTTCAACACCACCCAGGTGTGGCTGGCACTGGCGATCGGCGCGGTCGGTTTCGCCGGCATGTTCTGCGTGTTCACCTACCTGGCGCCGACCCTGGTGCAGGTCACCGGCGTGGCCGAATCGTGGATGCCGCTGGCGGTGGGCGTGTTCGGCATCGGCGCCATCATCGGCAACATCGCCGGTGGCTGGCTGGTGGACAAGTTCCACTTCAAGGCCGCCGCGGTGGTGCTGCTGTGGTCGATCGTGATGCTGCTGCTGTATCCGCTGGCCGCGCAATCGGTGTGGACCATCGGCCCGATGATCATCACCGTCGGCACCATGGGTGCGCTGGCTGCGGTGCTGCAGACCCGCCTGATGGACGTGGCCGGCGAAGCACAGACCCTGGCTGCCGCCTCCAACCATGCCGCCTTCAATACCGCCAACGCGCTCGGCCCGTGGCTGGGTGGCATGGCGATCAGCGCCGGCTTCAGTCCGGCCAGCACCGGCTATGTGGGCGCGGCCACCGCCATCGGCGGCCTGCTGCTGTGGTGCGTGGCGGTGATGCTGGACAAGAAGCGCAAGAGCGCCGTCGCCGGCAGCCTCTGAACATCGCGCCGGATCGTCAGTCGCTGCCCGTGCGGCGGCGGCGATCCGGCCGCAGCAACGCGGTATCGCCGGCCGCCAGGGTCGGCCGCGCCAGCTCACCACGCTTCACCCGGTCCAGCACCCGCTGCGAATTGGCCGCGCAATCGATGCCCTCCGGCCGCGCCTGGATATCTTCGATCAGGGCCAGCAGGTGCGCACGGCTCTCTGACAGGCGCAACTGCAGCGCTTCGATGTCGGCCACCTTCTGCTGCAGCATCGTGATCAGTGCCTCGTGCTGCCATTGGCCCATGTCCGGCGGCAACAGCGCGCGGATCTCTTCCAGGCTGAAACCGGCGCGCTGCGCACCGGTGATCAGTTCCAGCAGCAGCACCGCCTGCTCCGGGTAATCGCGGTAGCCGTTGGCCTGGCGCTGCACAACCAGCAGCCCTGCATCCTCATAGAAGCGGATGCGCGACGCGGCAAGGCCGGTGCGTCGCGCCAGCTCACCGATCTTCATCTGCCTGAATCCTCGACATGGAAGCCTGTTGACCTTCAATCAAACTTGAAGGTTAGCGTAGCGCCATTCCCCTGTCCTGGAGCTGTCCGATGTCGCTGTTCTCGCCCCTGGCACTACCCTCCGGTGCCGTCATCCGCAACCGCATCGCCAAGGCGGCGATGGAGGAAAACATGGCCGACGCCGACCACGCTCCCTCCGAAGCGCTGCTGCAGTTGTACCAGCGCTGGGCCGACGGCGGCGCCGGACTGATCATCACCGGCAACGTGATGGTCGATGGGCGCGCCATGACTGGGCCCGGCGGCGTGGTACTGGAGGATGACCGCCACCTCGACCGCTTCACTGCCTGGGCGGACACTGCCCGCTCGCGGGGTGCGCAGATGTGGATGCAGATCAATCACCCGGGGCGGCAGATGCCGGCCGCACTCGGTCAACCCGCGCTCGCGCCGTCGGCCGTTGCATTGCAGATGGGCGCGCTGTCCAAGCAGTTCGCACCGCCGAAGGCGATGACCGAGGACGACATCGACTCGGTGATCGCGCGCTTCATCCGCAGTGCCGAACTGGCCGAGCGCGCCGGTTTCAGTGGCGTGGAGATCCATGCCGCGCACGGCTACCTGCTCAGCCAGTTCCTGTCACCGCTGTCGAACCGGCGGGAGGACCAGTGGGGCGGCAGCCTGGAAAACCGTGCGCGCTTGCTGCTGGAGATCGTGCAGGGTGTACGCGCGGCGGTGGCGCCCACATTCGTGGTGGCGGTGAAGCTCAACTCCGCCGATTTCCAGCGCGGCGGTTTCTCGCCCGAGGATGCGCGCGCCGTGGTGGAGATGCTGGCCCCCCTCGGCGTGGATCTGGTCGAACTGTCCGGCGGCAGCTATGAAGCACCGGCCATGACCGGCGCCGCACGCGACGATCGCAGCGTGGCCCGCGAAGCGTACTTCCTCGAATTCGCACGCGAGATCGCCACGGTGGCAACGATGCCGTTGATGGTCACCGGCGGCATCCGCCGCCGCGAGGTGGCAGAACAGGTACTGGCCAGCGGCGTAGCCATGGTCGGCATCGCCACCGCACTGGCGATCGAGCCGGATCTGCCACAGCACTGGCAGCAGGGCCGCGACCCGGCGCCGACGCTGCGCAACATCAACTGGCGCAGCAAGCCGCTGGCGGCCAGCGCGCACATGGCGGCAGTGAAGTATCAGCTGGGCCGGTTGAGCCGGCGCCGCCCTACCGCACCCACGGTTTCACCGGCGTGGGCACTGCTGCTGGCACAGGCGGCCGCACAGTGCCGGACCCGCCGCTACCGGCGCTGGATCAGCGCCCGCGCCATCGCACATTGAGCCGCGCGGTCTTCTCATCGCTGCAGCGATGCGCCACCATCTGCAGGATCGGCGGCGGTCCGCCGCCGGACGCAGCACGCAGAAGGAACCACCGTGGCAGCAGGATCAACCAGGAACCGCGAAAAGCTGCTCGATGACCTGCTCTCGCTGGGCCGCAACTGGGCACTTGCCATCGCCATCGCCGGTGCCGGGGCTGCCGTCCATTACAACGAATCGGTCTACGAGGCCGGGCTCTGGCGCGGCCTGTTGCCCACGCTCTGCTTCCTGGTCGCGATCATCTGGATTGTGCTCAGCATCATCCGCTTCGACCTGACCATCCAGCAGCACTTCGAGCGCAAGTTGTCACGCTGGCTCAGCCGCCTGCTCTACGTGGTGCTGCTCGGTACCGGCATCACCGCCGTGTTCTTCGTCACCGAGCTGGCAGAGAACAATCATATTGCGCGGATGTGCGACTCGGTAGCCAACGAACCCGGCAGCCGCATCTACAGGTCGGCCGAATGCCAGCGCCTGTATCAGCACCGCGCTGCCTACCGGCAACGGCTGGAATCGGCCGAGGGTGAGTTCGACTGAGGCCTGCGTAGGCCCTGCATCGCGTGCGCAAAAAACACATGGCGTGGATATGTGATCGGGCACAGTGGCTGCGCCTCCCTTGCAGCAAACGAACGCCGCCGACATGCGCCACCCGCCCGCCCCTGCCCGTCACGATGCCATCGCTCTGCAGGCTGGCGTGCTCGGCAGTGTGCTGGGCGTGACGCTGTTCAAGGCGATCGCACTGTCAGCGCTGGCGAGTGGCTCTTTGATGGTGATCGGGCTGTGGCTGCTGGCCTGCGCGCTGCTGGCTGCCTGGGCACTGGCCGCCTGCCTGGCCTGCCTTGCGCTCAGCCGGCGCGTATTCGTGCTGATGCTGGCGCTGAGCATGATGCTGATGATCTGCGTCGCCTGACAGCAGCAGGCGCCGGACTATCGCGCATCTGTTATAGAATAACAAGTGTGATTGGTCGGATTGTCTGCGCCCGGTGTCACGGATTTGAATTCCATGGCCAGCCCGGCACCACCCGAGACCCTCCCATGAACCTGCAGCCCCTGCTCCGCACCACCCTCGCCGCCATCACTCTGGCCTCGCTCAGCGCCTGTGCAACCTATGACGACAGCAACATGCATCAGGCCTGCCAGGAGTCGCCGCATCTGAAGGACCTGCCGCGCGAAGTGGCTGCCCGCGAGAGCCGCTGCAACAAGAGCATGGAAGTGTGGTCGAGCGAGCGCAAGGGCAGTGACCGGCCGATCGACCTGAGCGGCAAGAAGAAGGATCTGTAACCGCACCCGGCGCAGCCCACATCGGCTGCGCCCCCGCCCTGTACATCAGTCAGCCTCCGGCAGTCCGAACCCGCGCTGCAACGCTTGGCGCAACCCTGCCTGATCACCTCCCGCATCGCAGGCCCACGCGACAATTCCATCGGGCCTCACCAGTACCGCCCCCAGGCCGAGCGCATCGTCCACCGGCGAGGCAATGCGGGTGAACGGCTGCCGCCAACGGCCGACGGGGTTGTACGAAGCGCCGTTCTCATCGAGCACAAGCAACACCCCCTGCCCCGTCCTCAGCACCTCTCCCATGCGGCGGCCATCGGCCAGCAGGAAGTCCGGCACGCTGCGACCGGCCAATGGATGGCCATCGCCCAGATCGAGCTGCTGCGACACGCCCCAGACCCGTTCGGCCAGATAGGTGGCGCCATCGCGGGTGCCGGCCAGATCGGCCATGACCGCCGCCAACGCGCGCGAACCGGCTCCAGGACGCATCAGCGCAACCTGCGCGCGCGACCAGTCCAGTACGTTGGCGCCAATTGGATGCCGTTCCGCGTGATAGCTGTCCAGCAGCGCCACGTCAGCGTCACCGCGTATCACGCTGGCCAGTTTCCAGCCCAGGTTCATCGCATCGCCGATGCCCAGATTCAGGCCCTGCCCTCCCAACGGGGAATGCACGTGCGCAGCGTCGCCTGCCAGCAGCACGCGGCCGTTGCGATAGGCGCTGGCCTGGCGCGCACCGTCGGTCCAGGTGCTGTGCAGATGCAGCGCGGTGATGGTCACGTCGCGGGCAGACACACGTCGCAGCAGCGATTGCGCTTCATCCAGCGCGAGAGGTTTTCGATGCCCGGCACCGCCATCGAAATCGGCAAGCGCGAGCACACCGGGGGGATTGAAATTGCACATGCCCTGCGCGGTGTACTGACGGCCCGGGGTCAGCACGCCGGGATCTTCCAGATCGACCTGCAGCGAATGACCGGTGAATTCGGGATCCGTGCCGATGAAACTGAAACCGCATTGCTTGCGCACTGTGCTGCGGCCTCCATCGCAACCTACCAGCCAGCGACCACGTACCGCCCCGTCAGCGGTCTCGATCTCCACTTCGGTTGCACCGGCGCGCACCGCCTGTACCGCACGCCCGCGTTCGATGCGCACGCCCAGCGTGGTCGCACGTTCGGCCAAGACCGTTTCCAGGGCCTGCAGCTCCACCGCCATCTGGCTGCCCACCGGCGACGGCAGGCGCCAGGTCCAGCGCGTGCGGTCGACGTCGTCCAAGGCAAACGGTATTCCGGCGAAGTGGCCGCCCAGCGCCCGCGGCTGCGCGAGCCAATGGGCGGTGCCGGGCGGCGGCGCCCCCTTCTCGGGCTTGAGCACCTGTGTCGCGGCGACCGCGTCCAACAGGCCGCGCCGATCCAATGCCTCCAGCGTAGGGGCGTTCAAGCCGCGGAGCCCGAATGGCAAGCGCTTCAACGGCGAACCGGCGGACCTGGCCTGTTCCAGCACCAGCACTGAACACCCGGCCTGGGCCAGTTCACAGGACAGGAACAGGCCCACCGGGCCAGCACCGGCAATGACGACGTCGTACAGCATGGGGAATCCTTGTGAGCGCCGGGTCGGCGCTCTGGCGGGTCAAATGTTACACTCGGTGTACGTTTCCACAAGTGAACCGCCCATGACCCCGCCTCCAGGTCGTCGCGAACAACGCAAGGCCGAGACCCGACAAGCGATTTCGGACGTCGCCACCGAGCTGATCATCCGGCGTGGCTTCGAGGCCGTCTCCATGTCCGAAATCGCCGAAGCCGCGGGCGTCTCACGCAAGACGGTCTTCAACTACTTCGCCAGCAAGGAAGACCTGGTGTTCGATCGCGATGAGGAGGCGCGCATGCTGCTGCGCGAGGGCATGATGGCGCGCAGCGGCATGACCCCGCTGGCGGCCTTCCAGTCACTGGTGCGCGAATTGCTGGAGGCTGGCCATCCGCTGCTGCGCATCAATGCCGGCGCTGCCGCCTTCTGGGGCACCGTGGCGGAGAGCCCGGTACTGGTCGCGCACGCGCGACGGCTCCAGGCGCAGTTGACTGACGACCTGGCGCGATTGATGGCCGACGCTGCCGGCCGGCCAGAACATGACGCCGAAGCGCGATTGGGCGCGGCCATGCTGCTGGCGTCGATGGTGGCGGCCTATGAGAAGGGATTGGCAAGCCAACTGCAGGGCGAGGACCCGCGTGAGGCCATGCTGCAGCTGATCGTGCGCGGCGCCACCGGGGTACTGGTGGCCTTGGCGGGCACCCCGTACACGGACCCCGGCGCGCGTCCATAACGCATTCGGGGGATAGGTCACGAAGTGTTGCAAATGCTAATCTTTCTCATTTGCAGACACGCCCCCTCTCCCGATGCCTTTTCCAACGCCCCTGCAACGCGCCTTGTGCCTGGCACTGACCCTGCCCCTGGCAACCCTTGCCCATGCTGTCGAGCCCTCCACTGCCGCGCCAAAGGACCTGGACAAGGTCGAAGTTCGCGGACGTGCACAGACCCTGTACCGGGTGGACGATGCTGCGGTCGGCACCCGCACGGATACACCGCTGGAGCTGGTCCCACAATCGATCCAGGTCATCCCGCGTGAACTGATCGACGATCAGGCCGCGCGTCAGGTGACCGACCTCTATCGCAGCATCAGCGGCATCAGCTACTTCAGCTATGCCGGGGTGACCCTGCGCGGCTTCCGCCAGGAGAACGTGCTGTATGACGGCCTGCGCGGCGACCCGTATGCAGGTTTCTCGGTCCCGCAGTTGTTCAACATCGAGCGCGTGGAAGTGCTGAAGGGACCGGCAGGTGCGCTGTATGGCGGTGGTGATGCAGGCGGCGTCATCAACTATGTAACCCGCAAACCGAAAGCCAGCGCCGGACGCAACATCGAGATCCAGCTGGGCGACAAGAACTTTCGTGCCGGATCGATCGAGGGTACCGGGCCGTTGAATGCCTCCGGCAGCGTGCGCTATCGCGCCGGGCTGTATGCCGACAGTGAAAAGGGCGTGCGCTGGAACACCGACAGCGAAAGCGTGATCGGCGACGCCTCGCTGGCCTTCGACATCGGCCGGACCGGCGAGCTGGTGCTGCAGTTCACCGACATCACCCAGAACCTCGGCGGCAACCGCCTGCGCGGCGTGCCGGTGAATGATGCGGGCACCTTCCTGACCGACCGCCGCTGGAACCACAACGAGGCCAGCGACTTCCTCGACATGCGCGCCAAAGTGGCGCTGGCGCAGTACCGCTTCGCACCACGTGACAATCTGGATGTGGACTTCGCCGCTCGCTGGTTCAGCAACAACGAGCACCAGATGTACCACGAGCCGATGGGCCTGATCGATCGTGACCGCGATGGCGTGGCCGAGTGGATGACCCGCCAGCTGCGCAACCAGATCCGCGACAACGAAGCATTCACTGCCAACGGCAATGCAGTCTGGCGGGTGACGACCGGCGCGGTTGAGCACAAGGTGTTGTTCGGTGCCGATGTGTACCAGCTGGATGCGGATTTCACTGCACAGACCGCCAGCAGCGCCGACCTTGCCCGTGGTGCGGGGCCGGTGCGCGGTATCGACCTGTTCAATCCCGTGTATGGCGCCAGTACCTGGCACGACTACAACCTGGCGGCCCTGCCCTGGCGCAGCACGTCCACCCGCAGCAAGCGCTATGGCGGCTATCTGCAGGACGAGCTGGCACTGGGCACACGCTGGCATGTGCTGGCCGGGCTGCGCTGGGATGGCTTCAAGGACGACGACCGCATTGCCGGCAGCAGTGTGGACGGCAACGATCTCAGCTGGCGGCTGGGAAGCACGTTCACCGTGCGCGAGGGCCTGAATGTCTACGCCAACGTGGCCAGTGGTTTCGTGCCGCAGAGTGCCGCCAACCAGAATCCGGCCGCTGGCGGACCGTTCGATGCCGAGCGCAGCAAGCAGTGGGAAGTGGGCATGAAGTCCCTGCTGGCCGACCGTGTGACCTTGAACATGGCCGCCTACCGGATCGACCGCAGCAATATCGTGCAGGCCACCGGCGAAGTGATCGGTGGCGTGAACCAGTTGGCCGCGCTCGGCCTGGTGCGCAGTACCGGCATGGAGCTGGATCTGCTGGCCGACCTCAGCGAGCGCTGGGTGCTGAATCTGACCTACGCCTACAACGATGCGCGGGTGAAGGATGCAGGCCCGAATGGCATCACCAACGCTTCCGGCGACCGATTCGCCAATGCGCCGCGCAACAAGCTGGGAATGTGGACGCGCTACGACCTGCCGTCGATCAATTCGGCCATCGGCTTTGGTGCTGACCATGTGGGTGAGCGCGTCAGTCTGGACGGGCAGACGGTCAAGGCCTACACCGTGTTCGACATGAGCTGGAAGACCACATGGAAGCAGTGGCAGTTCCAGGCCAACGTCAAGAACCTGTTCGACAAGGTGTACGCGGCCAGTGGCTTCATCGAACGCAACGGGCATTTCCCGGGCGAGCCACGGCGGGTGTATATGCAGGCGGCTTACAGCTTCTGACGCAGGGCTGGGAGCGGTGATGATGGGGAGGTGGCACCCCACCTCCCCTGTGGGTGTCAGTGCGAGCAGGCCACCAGCATCGAACGGGTGGCCATCTGGGTGGAAGTGAAGCCATTCTTGTTGCCCACCGCGATGGCGTTGCCGTCGTCGCCATCCTTGCTGAAGACTACATAGCCGCCTGGGCACATCTGTCCGGCCTTCTCGTAGCAGCCACTCCAGGCACTGGAGCCGCTGCAGTCGATGGAGACGCCGCGCCGGCCATCAGGGGTAACGGTCATCTTCGCGGTGGTACAGCCACTCAACGCGGCCACGAGCAACAACGGAACGAACAACTTCATGGGTACTCCAGGGGTTGGGGGGCAGCGAGTGGCCGCCAAGGCTGGAGTGCCTGGATTGCGCGAACCTTGCGCCGACAGCGTGTTTCCTGCGTCACCACAGCCGTGCGGAAGATCGGGAAGGCACGCCATGTTCACGCAATGTTCCTGTAATACGGTGCCGGCGCGTGCCGAACCGCCCTGCCACGCCCTTCCTGCCCAAGCCCTGCCGATGCACATCCTGCTGATCGAAGACGAAGCCGAACTGGCCGCCACCCTGAAATCCGCCCTGCAGCGCGAGCGCTACGTGGTGGACCTGGCCAACACGCTGGCACTGGCCCGCGAAGCGGCCCTGTGCGGATCGCACGATCTGGTGCTGCTGGACCGCACCCTGCCCGACGGTGACGGGCTGGGATTGATTTCCCTGCTGCGTGAGCGCAACCCAGGGGTGCCGATCATCGTGCTGAGCGCGCTGGGGCAGCTGCCGGACCGCATCGCCGGCCTGGATGAGGGCGCGGACGACTATCTGGCCAAGCCCTTCGCACTTGAGGAACTGTTCGCCCGCATCCGCGCTGCAGGGCGCCGGCCGAGCGGCATGCAGGTGGAACTGGTCAGCATCGGCCGGTTGGTGTTCGACCCGGCATCGGGTGAAGCCAGTGTGGGCGGGCAACGGCTTGAGCTGCCGCGCCGCGAGATCCGTGTGCTGACCGCGTTGGCCCGGCGCCTGGGGCGCACCGTGCTGCGCGAGTCGATTGAGATGGCAGTGTATGGATTCGATGACGGCATCCATTCCAACACGCTCGACTCGCACGTCTCGCGCCTTCGCCGCAAGCTGGCCGATGCCGATGCAGGAGTAGAGATACACGCCATCCGCGGCGTCGGCTATCTGATGCGGGAAGCCAAGTAATGGCGCGTCGTCCCTCGCTGAAGCGCCCGTTGATCGTCAAAACGCTGATCTATCAGCTGCTGGCGTTGCTGGTGGCGTTCTTCGCGCTGCTGATGGTGCTGATACGTGCCGACAGCGGTGGCTACTACACCATCCAGACCTTCGCGCCGGTGGCGGCCGACGCGGTGCACCGCGACCGCAATGGCGACCTCTACGTGCAGAACACGCCGGAACTGGCCGAACTGCTGAAGGTTGTTCCCGGTGCATGGTTCATCGCCGAGGATGAGCACGGCCACCACGTTACGTTCGGGCCTGTGCCGCCGGCCTATGCCTCGCTGGTTGGCGCACTGGATGGCATCCCCTTTGGCGACCTGCGCGGGCGCGACCGCAGCGATGGCCTGGCCGTCGTGGTCCGCCAGCACAGCGGGCCGGCCGGCAAGCTGACCATCATGGCCCATGGCGAAACCGATACGCTGACCTGGCAGATGGCGTTGGCGGCACACATCATCACCCTGCCGATCTTCCTGCTGCTGGGCCTGGCCACCATCGTCCTGACACCGATCATCGTGAGACGAGCCCTGGCCGGGGTGGAGCGCATCGCCCAGGAAGCCCGCAACATCTCCGCCAGTCGGCGCGGTGTCCGCCTGACAGAAACCGCGGTGCCGGTGGAGATCGCTCCGTTGGTGACGGCGGTGAATGAAGCACTGGAGCGGCTGGACGAGGGGCACGAGCGGCAACGCCGCTTCATCGCCGCCGCCGCGCATGAGCTGCGCACCCCCATTGCGATTCTGAGGGTGAAGGTCGATGCGGCCGACGACGCCACCTCGCGCAACCTGGCCGTGGAAGTGGCACGGTTGGCGACGCTGGCAGAGCAGTTGCTGGATCTGCACCGCATGGACGAAGACGGGCCGAAGGAAACCATCAACCTGGCGCGGGTGGCCAAACGGGTGGCCGCCGATCTGGCGCCGCTGTTGATCCAGTCGGACAAGACCGTAGCCGTGGCGGTGGAATCGCACTTCCCGGTGTTCGGCGAGACCGGCGCAGTGGAGCGGGTAATCTCCAACCTGGTGCTGAATGCTGCCGAACATGGCGGACGCCAGATCATCGTGCGCGTTCAGGGCAGCTGCCTGGAGGTCGAGGACGACGGCCCCGGCATACCGGTCGACCAGCGCGAACGGGTTTTCGAACCCTTCCAGCGGCTGCGGCCGCGGCAGACAGGCGCGGGCCTGGGGTTGAACCTGGTGCGCCAGGTGATCGACCGCCACGGCGGCCACGTCACGATTCTGGATGCGCCTGGCGGTGGTGCATTGATCCGTGTTGAGTTTCCACTGCACCCGGGCGTAACCAGCGCGTCACCGCTGGAGCACTGAACACACCGCGTGCACCTGTGTAACTGGCACCTGTCCATGCGATGCCGGTAGCGAGGACAGGCAAGGTTGCGGCAATGTTCGCTGCACAGCATCGGGGTGTGGCACCTGCCGTGCCACCGCGTTCCGATCTGACAGGAAGCCTGCATGTGACCCAGGGAGCTCCGCCACCGTCCTCTTCCACGCGCACTGTGCCACCGCGGAATTCGCCGGGCCTTACCGCTGCCGCATGGAATCGCCACCCGCGCACTGGCCGCGCGCTCGGCCTGGAACATTGGCCGCTCTGGCTGCGGGCAGTTCCCGAAGCCGAGCGCGCAGGTGTATTGATGCGGCTGTTCGGCGCCCTGTTCCTACTGCTGCCCGGCATTGCACTGGTGGCTTCAACGTACAGGCACGCGAGCGCTGCGGCGGCCGCTGCTGTGCTCCTGTTCGTTGCCGTGCATGCTGCGCTGCATGGGTTGGCGGCATGGCGCGCGGCAACCTCCCGCCCGATGCCACCACTGCTGCGCGTCCTGGATGGTCATGCCGCCGGGGTGATGATTGCCAGCGGGCTGCTGATCAGCATCGGTGCAGGGATGACGAAGCTGCCTGTTCCAGCATTCTTCTGGTTGTTGGCCGGCGCGGTGAGTCAACTCTTCGCTGCGCGATTGGCAGGTCACCGGCTGCGCAATGCACTGCTGGTTCTCGGTAGCGCCCTGCAGTTCATCGCCGTAGCATTGCTCGCCCTTCTTGCCGCAAGCTGACACAGCGATAGCCCCGCAAGGTTCACGCAACCCAGCGCATCGAGACTCGACGGCCAACCCCGTCTGCCACGCCAGACGTGTGTCTCTTCTGCCGCGAGGACCCGCGATGACCTGTCTCTACTGGATGCTGCGACGATGAGCGCCGCACCACGCAAGCGCCGCCGGGCGCTCATGATTGCTGCCGCCCTGCTGTGCAGCGCGCTGATTCTGTTTGCATGGTTGCGGCCCGCACCACCTCCGAACCTGCAGGTTGCGCCGGTCGTTCGCGGCAGCATCGAACAGGTGGTGGAAGCCACTGGCACGCTGAAGCCCTCGCGACTGGTAAGCGTGGGCGCGCAGGTCTCCGGCCGCATCGACACCCTGCATGTGAAACTGGGCGACAAAGTGAAAGCCGGCGATCCCATCGCCGATATCGATTCGCGCACGCAGCGCAATGCATTGCTGAGCGCGCAGGCCGCACAGCGCACCGCGCGCGCCAACCGCGATGCACTGGCGACCGACCTGCGCCAGTTCGAGTTGACACTGCATCGGCAGCAGCAACTGGCTGCCGCGCAGCTGGTGGCCCGCGCCGACTTCGATGCAGCCAAGGCCAAGGTCGACGCCACCCGTGAACAGATCGCCGCGTTGGACGGTGAAGTTGCGCGCCGACAGACCGACGTCGATGTCGCGCAGACCAATCTGGAGTACACCCGCATCACCGCCCCCACCGACGGCACCGTACTGGCCGTGGTCGCGCGCCAGGGGCAGACCGTGAATGCGGTGCAGAGCGCACCGACCATCGTGATGCTGGGCAATCAGGACGTGATGACGGTGTACGCCGAGATCTCCGAGGCTGACGTCGTACACACCGCTGTTGGGCAGGAGGCGTTCTTCACCATTCTTGGTGATGCCGGTCGCCGCTACAGCAGCAGGCTTCGGGATATAGCGCCAGCACCGGAATCGATCACCAACGAAGACAGTTCCAGCCTCGCCGCACCGGCGGTGTCGGGTGGCAGCCGCACGGCCATGTACTACAACGGCCAGTTCGACGTGGGCAACGCCGATGGCCGCCTGCGCAGCTACATGACCGCGCAGGTTCGCATCGTGCTGGGCCGCGCCAACGACGTACTGACCATTCCCTCGGCCGCATTGGGTGCGCGCGCCGTCGATGGCAGCTACAGCGTGCAGGTCCGTGGTGCCGACGGCCGCGCCAGCACGCGGCGCATTACCACCGGGCTGGATGACCAGATCCAGGTGGAAGTACGCGACGGGCTGAACGAAGGCGAACAGGTCGTGCTGGCGCAGGCCAACGTCGAAGCCACCAGCGCACCCGCTCAGCCCAAATGAGTACGACCATGACCGAGCCATTGCTGCGCGTTCGCGGCGTACGCCGTGAATTTTCCGCGGGCGAGCAGACACTGGTGGTACTCGACGGCATTGACCTGGATATTCACGCAGGTGAACTGGTGGCCATCGTAGGCCAATCCGGTTCGGGCAAGTCCACGCTGATGAACATCCTGGGTTGCCTGGATCGCCCTTCCGCTGGCGTCTATCAGATCGCCGGGCGCGAGACCGCGCAGATGTCGCCTGATGAACTGGCCGAACTACGCCGCGAGCACTTCGGCTTCATCTTCCAGCGCTACCACCTGCTGACCGATCTGACTGCACTGGGCAATGTGGAGGTGCCTGCGATCTACGCCGGCATGCCTGCCGAAGCACGCCATGCACGGGCAGCCACCTTGCTGTCGCGGCTGGGTCTGGGCGAGCGTATGCAGCATCTCCCTGGCGAGCTCTCGGGCGGCCAGCAGCAACGCGTTTCGATTGCGCGTGCGCTGATGAATGGTGGCGCGGTGATCTTCGCCGACGAACCCACAGGTGCGCTGGATACGCATTCCGGCAAAGAGGTGATGAAGATCCTCGGCGAGCTGCACGCGGAGGGTCATACCGTGGTGCTGGTCACGCATGACATGGCCGTGGCCGAGCATGCGCAGCGCATCATCGAAATCCGCGATGGGCGGATCGTGGATGATCGTGCAACCGGTACAGCTCTGGCAGCGGGCGTGGCGACGCCAGCCGCGCCCCAATCCGTGGGTAGCAGCGGCTGGCAGGTCTGGCGGGACCGGTTCGCTGAAGCCTTCCGCATGGCACTGCGCGCGATGAACGCCCACCGCATGCGCACCTTCCTGACCATGCTCGGGATCATCATCGGCATTGCTTCGGTCGTGGCGGTGGTAGCACTGGGCACCGGTGCACGGCAGGCCATCCTGTCCAACATCTCCTCGTTGGGTACCAACACCATCGAGATCCATCCCGGTTCCGGTTTTGGCGACCTGCACTCGGCGCGGGTGGAAACACTCACCCCCGGCGACAGCGTGGCCCTGGCCCGGCAGCCATTCGTGGACAGCGCCACCCCGGGTGTTGCCACCAGCGGCACCGCCCTGCGCGGCAATCGCTCTGCCAGTGTGCAGGTGCAGGGCGTCAGCGAGCAGTACTTCCGCGTGCATGGCCTGAAGCTCGGCGAGGGCGCCTTCTTCGGTCCACCCGGCGTGGCCGGCTACCAGCAGGTGGTGGTGATCGACGCCAATACCCGCGCACGCTTCTTCGCCGCGACCGACAACCCGATCGGGCAGACCCTGCTGCTGGGCAATGTTCCGGTGCGCGTGGTGGGTGTGGTGAAGAAGGACGCCGGTGCGGCCGGTGATGCATCGCTGCTGCGGGTATGGCTGCCCTACACTACCGCAATGGCGCGCGTACTGGGGCAGAGCCACGTCTCCAGCATCACCGTGCGCGTCTCGGATGCGATCAGCATGGAAGCGGCTGAGCAGGCCATCGCGCGACTGCTGACTCGCCGCCACGGCAGCACCGATTTCTACATGAGCAACAACGCGCAGATCCGTAGATCCATTGAACAGACCACCGGCATCCTGACCATGATGATCAGCTCCATCGCTGCCATCGCACTGGTGGTGGGCGGAATCGGGGTCATGAACATCATGCTGGTCTCGGTGACCGAACGAACCCGCGAGATCGGCGTGCGCATGGCGGTGGGCGCGCGGCGCAGCGACATCCTGCAGCAGTTCCTGATCGAATCGGTGCTGGTCTGCCTGCTCGGTGGCGTGCTCGGCATCGGCGTGGCGCTGGCGCTGGGCGCGGTGATGGAGCTGGCCGATGCGGGCTTCAGCCTGGTGTTCTCCGTCAATTCGATTCTGGCTGCATTCGTGTGTTCCAGCCTGATCGGCGTTGGTTTCGGCTTCCTGCCGGCACGCCGTGCCGCACAGCTGGATCCTGTGGAGGCGCTGGTTCGATAGCCGCTGCAATTGCTCGCCCTGACGGCAGGTTCGCGCAATGTCTGCAGGGTGTACTACGGCTACCAACGATGTCCGCACAGGAGCTGGACGATGTTTCTGAAGACAGGAAGAACCGCGCTGATTCTGGCGGTCGCTGCGCAGCTGGTGTTGATGCCGTACGCCGGCGACGCCCATGCGCAGCGTGGCGACCGCTACAACCCGCAGTGGAACCAGGACTACCGCGATCGGGAGCGCGATGCATGGGAACGGCACGAACGTGAGCGGAATCATGAGCGCGAACGCGAGCGCCGGCACGATGCCAAGACCGCCGGTGTCGTGGTGGGCGTGGTAGGTGCAGCGGTGGTGGCCGGCGTGATTGCCGCTGCCGCCAAACGCGAGCGCGAGACCCGCGAGCGCGCCAACTATTGCATGAACCGCTACGGCAACTACGACCGCCGCAACGACACCTATCGCGGCTCCGACGGCTACACCTATCCCTGCCGCTGATCTGCAATTTTCAAGGAGAATCACCCATGACCAGGATCACTCTGTTGATCGCCCTGTGCACTGCCCCGTTGCTGGCCCAGGCCTCACCGGCCGACCCGAAGCAGGCCTACATCGACGCCACATTCACCGCCATGGATGCCAACAACGACGGACGCGTCGACAAGACAGAGTACGCGACATTTCAGCAGGAACGTTTCAGCAAGCAGGCCGATTCCATCGACGCCGCGTTTTCCGCGATGGACAGGAACAAAGACGGCAGGATCAGCAAGGAGGAAGCCAACGTGGTGCCGGAGATCGCGAAGTACTTCGCGGGCCTGGACACCGATGGTGATGGCTATCTGTCGCTGAAAGAGATGCAACAAGCCATGGTTGCCGCTCAGACTGCAGACGCGCCAACAAAGTAAATCCAGGGCGGGGCGCTGAAGATGGATACCCATCCGGGCGCGGTGCGGGTTGAATACACCCTCTTCCCACGTTAGCCTCCGACGTGCCCAAGGAGGGCTATCAACGGAGTGAAGCATGAAGATTGGATTCAAGCTGTCTGTTGCTATTGCGGCTGCTGCACTGACCCTGGGAATCGGCAGTGCCTCCGCGCAGTCCCGCTGTACCCCGTGCTACACCGCGTACGAGGCCTGCCTCGCAGCGGGCAATGGCGAGAAGGTGTGCTACCCGGCTTTTGCCCGCTGCCTGCGGAACAGCGGCTGCACCATCCCGTAAGTCACGCACTGCCGTGATGTGTGCCGGCCCCCATTGCGGGGGCTGGCATTGGTGCTTCTCGAAAGGTGCTCCTCGCTCCTCACGGTATCAGTCTGCATTCCAGCTGGCCGGCCGAGCCGAGCATGCACTCAGAATACCCATCCCGCCATATCGGTAGCACAATGCGTCCGGCGCATCTGCGCGACGGCGCGCGGACCCGGTGCTGAGCCCCTGGCACCCTTTTCCGTCCTTCGCAGCACCAATCCTGCCAGGTGACAGTACCAGGCAGATCGCCCCAATTCAGGTATCCTTGCGCGCAGTCAGCCACGCCTTCATGCGGCCGCTGCGGTGCAGCATCGTCGTTGCCGACGAACACACGATTCGCCATGGATGTTTCAACGTAGTCACAGGGGAAAATGGATGAAGAAGTTTCTGTTCGCAGCGATCATCGCCGTGTCGCTGGTAGGTTGCACCACCAATCCACCGCTCAATTTTTCGGTCCCGAATGTCGGGGTCAGCAGCAAGAAGATTGATGGCGAGTTGAAGTCATTGACGGTCACGCTGGCACGTCCGGATGAAGCCAAGGGCAAGATCCCCGCGCAGGCCCAGCACGAAGTGCCGCAGATGTGGCAGAACGCGTTGACCGAAGCGCTGAACAAGATGGCGGTGTTCCGCGACGACGCGCCGGTGAAGTTGAGCCTGTCGGTGAAGATCCTGGCGATCGACATTCCGAGCTTCGGTGCATCGATGACCACCAAGACGATCGCCCGCTACGAGCTGATCGATCGTGCAACGGGCAGCATCGTCTACACCCAGGATGTCAGCGCGTCTGGCGAAGTTCCGTTCAACTACGCCTTCGCAGGCGTGATCCGTGCCCGTGAGTCGATCAGCCGCTCGGCCCAGAACAACATCGCCCAGTTCCTGCAGGCCCTGGAGACAGTGGATATCTCCAAGCCGATGTTCCCGAACAAGCAGGAAGCGCCGTGAAGCGCCTGCTGCTGGCCGCATCCGCTGCTGTGATGCTGACCGCATGCGCACCAAATGTGCGCACGGACAGCTACTCCATCGGTTCGGTGGGACAGGTCAATCGCACCGTCAGCGGCACGGTCATCAGCGTCCGTGCGGTCAGTATTGACGGCTCACAGGGCGGTGGTGCCGTTGCCGGCGCTGCGGCTGGCGGCGTGGCCGGCTCCACCATCGGTGGCAGCGACCAGGCGGCGGCCATCGGTGCCATTGGCGGCCTGGTGGTAGGCGCGATTGCCGGTGCCGCCTCCGAACGCGCACTTTCGCAGGCCAAGGGCCTGGAATACGTGGTGCAGACGGAGAACGGCAATCTGATGACAGTTGTACAAGGCCCCGATCCGGTATTCAGCACCGGCATGCGGGTGCTGGTGCTGTATGGGTCACCCTCGCGGATCATTGCCGATCCACGCCAGCCGAAGTCGGCCCCGTAAACGCGGCGATGCCCCTTTCATGGGGCATCGCTCTGCAGCGGTGCGATTTCAACCCATCCGCACCGCGTGACTCTCGCGAGCCTGCACTTCGATATCCTGCTGGCGCTGCATGACCGCCTGCTGCCGCTCCAGACTGGCGGCTTCCATCTGCTGCAGCGACTGCGCAACCGGCGTATGCACTGCTACATCTGTTGGCATTGAAACACGCAGGTGGGCGGGATCGTTCATCTCGCCCTGCACCACGAACACGTTCCGCCCTGCGGGAACGTCGGCCGTCTGGGCGCTCAGCAGCACGTGATCGGCGCGTTCAAGCTGGTTGCGGCGGGCCAAGGCCATCACGCTCGCCACAAGACGCTCGCTGTTCTCATCGTGGGTGCGCCCGGCGCTGGCATCGATCGCGGCAACGCCTTCGCGCACCTGCTGCATCAGTGCGTACTCGCGATGGCCTGGGCCGATGTCCGCCAGGCGGGTCAGCGCCTGTGAGGGATCCGGCACGTCGTCCACCGCTGCGGTCAGCGGGCTGCGGGTAATGGTCCGATACGGGTCGTCTGGGTGGAACTGGGTACGTTTTTCCTGGCGTTCCAGACGAACCTCGCGCGCGTCGTTGAGTTCAGCGATACGTGCGGGATCGGTGATCTCGCGCAGCGACATGTGACCGCCGCCCGCATTGACGCTGGCCCATTTCCTGTCCGCCTCGAAGTACATCGCGTAGTAGCTGTTGCCACCGATGACGTTCGGATCGACCGCCGAGCGCCCTTCCAGGGCCTGGGTGGCTTCCAGCACACTCAACCGGGTCAGGTACTGGCCGCCCTTCGTCCATCCCATCTGGCTGATGGCATCGACGCTGGTGTTGCCTACGCGGGGGCCTCCGGCGTAGTCGTTGTTGAGCATGTTGGTCCAGATCTGCTCCAGCTTCTCGGGGCCGCTCTTCTGCTCGGCAGCCTCCAGCAGCACGCGCGGCGTCCAGCAGTTGGGATCAAGCTCATGCCGTTCAAATGCCCGGTCGTGGGCCAGCATCACATCCTTGCCGGGAAGATTCAGTGCCATTTCGGGACGCCCCTGCTCCATCCAGTACAAGCGCCGCTCCAGGTCCTGGCGCAGAAGCGTCTGCCCAAACACATCCCATTGGCGCTCGCTCAGCTGCGCGTCGGGAAAGCCGGATCCCTTGCCCTCCTGGTGCCGTGCATAGTCCTGTGCGTAGCTGTTTGCAACGCGGCCTGGCAGGCTGTCGTTGCGAACAACACCCAGCGCCAGCGTCCCATAGCCATCCGCATCCGGCAGCTGCGACAGATAGTTCCAGTACAACTCGCGGTTTCCGGCCTTGGCATAGCTGGCCAGAATCTTGAGATTCTCTTGCGTCAACCCGCCCATTGCCTGCTCCTGAATGCACTCATTATCGGACTCGGGTGCGCGCGAGGACATCCCGCACCGCATCTTCCATCCGCTTCCAGTCAGCCAGGAAGGCCCGCTTGTAGTTCAACGAGATGGAAAGCTTGTTCTCCACATCCGAGAAGTAGTGGAAACACCCTGCCGCAGCTTGTCCTTGCTCACTGATGACCTGATCGCCCTGCAGGCGAACGCCATCCCCCCGGAATGCCGTGCTTTCGCATTTGATGAATGTGGTCAGGCTGCCGTTGGGAGCGCGCGCGATGTACCAGTCATCTTCATAGGCAGGATTTCGGATGGGCGGTTTTCCATAGCGCGCTTCGTACGCCTTCGAGAAATCCTCCATCCTCGTTTCATCGATGGCGTAAGGCGTCAGGCCCATGACGTCGGGCCGCGCAATCCGCAGATCGAGCCGATCCCGAGGATCCCCTCGCTCCACCGATCCTTCCTCGGTGGATGCCTGGTTGGAGGACAATCGCTCCAATGATGTTTCGATTGGCGCACGATCGATGTAATCGATCGCCACAGCAATCTCCTTGCGGAAATCATTCGTACGCGGATTCGCCCGGGCACCCGGAGCAGTCGGCTTCATGTCCGGCCACTCGATGACCAGCGTCACGCCCTCGCCCGGCCACGGTGCGATCTGGCTGTCCAGGTAGTTGGCCGGAATGCGGAAGGTGTTCGGCCCCAGCTTCACGTCCACGGGGGCATCGGTATAGGTATGGCCGTTGATCGTGCGGCCGGTCTGGGTTGCGCCGGACATGGCGGGATTCCTTTCGTGTTCGTTGGACGGTGGCCGCGCACATGCGCCGGCACTCACTGCAACGGCAAGTGCAAGCGTCAGACACCGGCTGGGGGGCATCACGTGCATGGGCATTCCATTGCAGGGTTCCAGCGCCACTATAGGGAACCGGGTGTCAACGGAACAGGAACCGCATCGCCGCCCTTCACGAAGCGAGGCAGCGCTCCACATGCGCTGCCTGCAGCAATACCACTACCGCGATTGCCACGGCCTCCGAAACGCTGCGGGGTGCTCGGGCCATGTCGACCACACTCGGCGCTACGCTTCAGACCTCAGCTGTCGCTGTCCGTGCTTCTATGGCCACGATAGGTTTCGCCCCACTCGCGCATGGCCAGCAGCACCGGCACCAGCGTGCGCCCGAATTCGGACAGCTCGTACTCGACCTTCGGTGGCACCTCTGCATAGACATGGCGGATCACCACCCCGTCAGCTTCCAGTTCCCGCAGTTGGCTGGTCAGCATGGACTGGGTGGCGTTGGGCACCCGCCGCGTCAGCTCCATGAAGCGACGCTTGCCGGTCATCAGGTGGAAGAGGATGACAGGCTTCCACACGCCACCCATGACCGACAGCGTGACCTCCACGGCGCAACCGCTCTTGCCATCCCAACGCTTGCTACGCATGCATACTCCGGAAAACCATAGTACCTACGGAAAATCATCGTTCTTGTTGCAATAGCGGTGCGAGCCTAGCATGGCCCCATTCCTTGAATGTGAGCCCCTCCATGACGTTCAAAGCACTGCTCGCCCGCAAGACAAACAACCAGGTATCGACCGATCTGGTCGATTTTGATGAGGCCGATCTGATGGACGGCGACGTCCTGGTGCAGGTCGAGTACTCCACGCTCAACTACAAGGATGCGCTTGCCCTCACCGGCAAGAGCCCGGTCATCCGGACGTTCCCGCTCATTCCCGGCATCGATCTGGCAGGCGTGGTGCTGGAATCCAGCAGGGCCGACTTCAAGCCAGGCGACCGCGTTGTGCTCAATGGCTGGGGCCTGAGCATGAGTCACCACGGCGGCCTTGCACAGCGCGCCCGTGTGCGCGGCGAATGGCTCAACCGGATTCCCGGCAACCTGAGCACTCGCGACGCCATGGCCATCGGCACCGCGGGCTATACCGCCATGCTGTGCGTGCTGGCCCTGGAACATGCCGGCGTGACGCCCGACAAGGGCGATGTGCTGGTGACCGGCGCCAACGGCGGTGTCGGCTCGATTGCGGTGGCGATCCTTTCAAAGCTGGGCTATCGCGTGGTGGCCGCCACCGGGCGCCCGGAGCATGCTGAGTATCTGCACAACCTGGGTGCGAGCGAAATCATCGACCGCGCGCAGCTTTCGGAACCACGCGACCGGCCGGTGAGCGCCGAACGCTGGGCCGGCGTGGTGGATGTGGCCGGCGGCCCTACCCTCGTCAACGCCATCGCCGAGACCAAGTACCGCGGTGCCGTGGCCGCGTGCGGCCTGGCGCAGAGCGACGCGCTGCACGGCTCGGTGCTGCCTTTCATCCTGCGCAACGTGACCCTTGCGGGCGTGGATTCGGTGAATGCGCCGCAGGACGTCCGCCAGCGCGCGTGGGACCGGCTTGCCACCGACCTGGATCCGCAGAAGCTTGAAAGCACGGTGCAGCTGATTGGGCTTGCCGACGTGCTTGAGGTTTACGAGCAGATCATTCCCGGCAAGGTGCGTGGGCGGATAGTGGTGGATGTGAATGCCTGAGGAAGCCTCCCCAGCGGATTCCATCCGGCAACGAATGGTGAACACGCCGTGAAACCATGCGTGCGGCAGTGGCCGTTTGCCACTGCTGCTCGCATACGCTCAGGTTTCCGCCGACTGTGGACACCGCCATGTCAATGACTGCACTCGCACTTGCGACCGCTCTTTCCGGCCTGCCCGACATTGCCTGGGAGCGCGAGCGCGGCGAAGACGCACATCAGCTGATGCTCTGCCAGATCCATCGCGATGAGCTGATGCAGGATGACGCGAAGAGCGATGCCTACCAACGCGCCAAGGCGGTCTGCGATCTCCTGGCGCGTGAGTACAGGAACAAATGGGATTTCGATGCGCAGGAGGCATTGGCGGCATCGGCAGTGGATCTGGATGAGCTGATCCGGCGGGGAGACCTGGTTGAGGTGCCTCCAACAAGGCAGGACCGCGTCTACGAGTGATTCCGTGCCGGCAGGTGCTGGCACCTGGAGCTGCCGCAGGGCAACCAGGTCCAGTGCCGACCGGCGAGGCTAGCGGATGCGACTCCGCGCCAGTGCCAGGCGCCTGATCTCGTCTGGCAGAAACACGACGCCGTCCTCCATTTCGATGCGCATCTGCGAGGCATCACCTTCGTGCCCCTGCATTGCAGCGGTCACCAGAATCTTCAGTGTATCCGTGCGGATATCGTAGCCGCCGACGGTGTGCTTCAAGGTACCCACACTGTTCCAGTCGATTTCCATGATCGGCGTCCACATCCACAGGCTTCATGCTGGCAACGGCCTTCGCCCACGTCAATGAAACCGGTCGCACGGCCGACCATGAAGCGAAAGGCCACGCGCGTGGTCAAGGCCCCTTATCATGGAGAGGTAAGGGCTCTGCAAGCCCAGTCGACGTACGCAAGGCAGTATCTGGATGTCTATGGAATGGCGCCCCTCGGGCTGGGGCCTACGTGTGACCCGCTCGCCGAACTGGTGGCTGCGACTTGACGGCGAACATGTTGAGCTTTTGATTGAAGGTCGCCAGTACCGGCAACACGTAGCTGACGACGAGCGCGTGCAGGTCATCCCTGGACTCTTCTGGGCCAAAGTCGTCCTGCAGACCCAGGGCGACGGCGTGCTGATCATGGATGGACTGTCCAACAGCCAGGCTTCCCGGCTTGCGGCAGCGCTGCAGCAGCTGCGCTTTACGGGTACCACGCGCGGGCGCAAGGCACTGTTCGACACGATTCTGGAGCAGATCCAGTCGTGGCTGGCCGAGGCAGATGCCCTCATCGACCGGGGCAGCACCGGCCGCCGCTGGATCACGCACGAACAACAGCAGGCACTGCTGGCCGGTCGCCCCGCCCTGCCGCTCCCGCCGCGCGAGCTGGAACAACTGTTCCTGGATGAGGATGTGCACGAGGACCTGCATTCGCCCAGCCACCGTGCAGCACTGGACGCCCTGGGCGACTGGCAGCTGGACTGGCCCGAGGCGTGGGCCGACGCAAACGCAACCATGGCAGCGCGCGAACGAGTACTGGCCAAGGACTTCCTGGACCGGGTCGAGAGCAAGCCGCTGACCGACGAACAGGCCCGCGCCGTCATCTGTTTCGACAACCGCGTGCAGGTCGTCGCCTCCGCTGGCTCTGGCAAGACCTCCACCATGGTCGCCAAGGCCGCTTATGCCATCGATCGCGGCTTTATCGAACCCGAACGGATCGTGATGCTCGCCTTCAACAAGGATGCCGCCAGGGAGCTTGCAGAGCGCGCGCAGCGATGCTTCGACCGGCTCGGCATGGGCGACACCGTGGTTGAAGCCCGGACCTTCCACGCCCTCGGCCTGGCCATCGTCGCCAAGGCCACCGGACGCAAGCCCGACATCCCCGAATGGACCACTGACGCCACGCTGGGCTTCAACAAGCTGGCCGAACTGGTGGACGATCTGAAGGACCGCTCGACCCACTTCCGCACCCAATGGGACATGTTCCGCCTGGTGTTCGGGCGCGACCTGCCGCCATTCGGCGCGGAAATGGAGGCCGACGGCTACGACCGCGATGGCACGCCCTATATCCGTACCCTGCAGGGGGAACGGGTGAAGAGCCTGGAAGAGTGCGTGATCGCCGACTGGCTCTTCTACAACGGCGTGACGTACGACTACGAGCGACGCTACGAATTTGATACCGCGACAGACACCCATCGCCAGTATCGCCCGGACTTCTACTATCCGGACGCCGGGCTGTATCACGAACACTTTGCGCTGGATGCCGATGGCCAGCCGCCGAAGCACTTTGCCAACTACAGCGAAGAGATGCACTGGAAGCGCCAGCAGCATGTGGCACGCGGCACGGCCCTTGTCGAGACGACATCCTTTGGCCTGCGCAGCGGGCATGCCCTGCTGGACCTCGCAGAGAAGCTGGGCGAGTGCGACATCGAGCTCGACCCGAACCCGGACCGCGAGCTGCCCGATCAGGGCGCCAAACCGATGCCCGATGCGGACCTGATCGGCTTGATGCGCACCTTCATTGCTCACGCCAAGAGCAACTGCCTGACGCTGGACGATATGGCCGCACGCCTGCGGCAGATGCCCGAGGATCAGTTCAAGGAGCGACACCGTCGCTTCCTGGAAATCGCAGGGCCGGTTTTCCAGGCCTGGGACAACGCACTGGCTGACGAGCGCGGCATCGACTTCGAAGACATGCTCAATATGGCCGCTGGACTGCTGGAACAGGGCCGCTACGAATCGCCTTACGATCTGGTGATGGCCGATGAATTCCAGGACGCATCGCGCGCCCGCGCACGCCTCTGCCGTGCATTGGTCAGCCGCCCCGGCCGCTATCTGTTTGCGGTGGGCGATGACTGGCAGTCGATCAACCGCTTCGCCGGGGCCGACGTTTCGGTGATGACCGGATTCCGCGAGTGGATGGGCCATGGCCAGGTGCTGAAACTGGAGCAGACGTTCCGCTGCCCTCAAGCGCTCTGCGATGCTTCCAGCCACTTCGTCAGCAGGAACCCCTCTCAGATCGTCAAGGAGGTTCGTTCTGCTGCACCGGCCATGGGCCCGGTGCTGCAGGCGTTCCAGATGAATCGGCGTGAGGAGGTGCAGGATGGCGTTCGCCAGTACCTCGCCAAGCTGCATCAGCAGTTGTTGTCCGGGGCGGTGCCGCAAGGGCGCAACGGACGCGTGACGGTCTTCATCCTGGGGCGCTACCGCGCCGATCGCAGCGCGATGCCTTCGGATTGGAAGACAGCCTTCGGCAGCACGATGGAGGTCGAATTCCTGACCGCACATCGATCGAAGGGGCGCGAAGCGGACTACGTGATCCTGCCGGGCATGATCAACCGCAGCTTCCCGAGCCTGCGCGCGGATGACCCGGTGCTTTCCCTGGCAATGCCGGATGGGGATACCTACCCACTGAGCGAAGAACGGCGGTTGTTCTATGTCGCGCTGACGCGGGCGCGACGGTCGGTGGCCATGTTCACCCTGCAGGGGAAGCGCTCGCCGTTCCTGGACGAGCTGGTGAAGGACGGGGCAGTGAAAGTGACCGCAATTTCAGGCGCGGCCATCAATGAAGAACGCTGCCCAGTGTGCAAGGTGGGCGTGTTTGTGGACCGCAATGGGCCGCATGGGGCTTTCCGGTCGTGCTCCAGTTACCCGTTGTGCCACAACAAGCCGAAGGGTGGGCGTCGCGAGTAGCCGTCCAAGAAATGCCATCCGTTCGAGCACGCAGACACCACACCTCAGCGGTGAGCGGCCGGCTGTAGCGGGCGGCAGGACCACGGACTCCCACTTTCCCACAAAGAGAAAGCCGGCACTGGGCCGGCTTATGGATCCTTTTCCAGCACCTGCATCAACGCTTTGAGCACAGCTTTCTCAAGCTGAGCACGATGTCCGCAAAGCCATAGAGGAAAGGCGCAGCAAGAAGCGCGGAGACGCCTGATCCCAAAAGCCAGGGAACAATGCCAGTAAGCGCCAACACGATGCTGATGACGCCAACCGCGGCCGACAAACCTCCGACCGTCTGGATGACAAGCGGCAGCGTCTCACTCTCTACTCGTGACTGTTCTGCCGAAGCCGGGTCCACCGCATCCATTTCACTCATGATTAGTCCTGTCCGTGAAACCTGAATACTAGCTCAGTAAACGGCGTTTTTGTGCTGGTGTCTCTCGGAACATCCCACCGCTCCAGTGGGGGCGCTTCTTATCCGCCGACTCAGCAAGAACACAGGGGTACCGCGCACCACTTCCTGCTTGAGCCGCAGCAGCGCCGTCGACATCAGACTCCGCGTGAAACAGCGGGATCACTTCCACTGCAGCAACGGTCTGAATCGATTTCTTGATTCTTTGCCGAGAGTTTTTTTGCATCCATCCCTGTCCTCAGTTGAGGACAGCTGCGCAGGTAGGGAAGCCTGAGAAAACAAAAAGGCCCCTATCACTAGGGGCCTTCTGGAATCCTGGCGGAGAGAGTGTCTGATTCTAGGGGGTTCCCTAGCTTCCGTGCGCTTCCGTGGAACCAGTCTCAGCCCTTGCGCCAGCTATGTTTCACCATCCGGACTGGTTCGCACGCCTTCGCGGGAAACCGCGTCAACTGGGCGGGTACATGGATGGGTAGGAATGGGTCTGAAGATCAATCGCTTGACGGCGAGACGGGTGGCCACGATCACGGAGCCGGGCTACCACGCGGACGGCGGGGGCCTGTACCTACAGGTTACCGCTTCCGGTGCGAAGAGCTGGGTGTTTCGGTATCGCTTTGAGGGGAGACGCCCAGAGATGGGACTTGGCCCGCTGCATGTGATCGGTCTCGCCGATGCGCGGGCGGCGGCTGATGCCGCGAGGAAGTTAATCCAGGCCGGCCAGGACCCTCTTGCCGGTAGGCGCGCCGCCGTCATGGCCACGTCATCCATCCCGACCTTCTGGGAAGCGGCTATGGCCTACATTGCAGAGCGGCAGGCCGGCTGGACCAACCCAAAGCATGCCGGCCAATGGACCAGCACCCTAGAGACCTACGCCAAGCCGGTGCTGGGAGACCTACGGGTGGATCGTATCGAGACGGATCACGTGCTGGCTGTGCTGAGGCCCATCTGGGCTACTAAGACAGAGACGGCCAGCCGTGTCCGGCAGAGAGTGGAGGCGGTGCTGGACTCGGCCACCGTCCAGAATAAGCGGACTGGCGAGAACCCGGCAAGGTGGCGCGGTCACCTGGCCATGGTCCTGCCAAAGCCGACGACCGTAGCAAAGGTGGAGAATTTCGCCGCCCTACCCTACGCGGAACTGCCAGCCTTCATGGCCGCTCTGGCGGGCCGGCACGGCGAGGCGGCTAGGGCGTTGGAATTCACCATCCTCACTGCAGCCCGCACTGGAATGACGCTCAGAGCCGTGCCGAGAGAGATCGACTTACAAGCCGGCACCTGGACCGTTCCAAGTAGCCGGATGAAGGCAAAGGTTGAGCACACGATTCCTCTGCCGTCAGCGGCGCTGGCATTGGTCAAGCCCCGCATGCACCGCGCACTACTGTTCCCCAACGACCTGACCGGTGAACCGCTCAGCGAGAACGCCATGCTGGCGCTGCTTAAGCGTATGGGATTTGATCACATCACAGTTCATGGTTTTCGATCCACGTTCAAAGACTGGGTAGGCGAAACCACCGACTTTCCGGACGACCTCTCTGAAGCTGCACTCGCGCATCGGATCCAAGACAAAGCTAAAGCAGCATACAAAAGAGGCACCATGCTTCAGAAGCGCAGAGCTATGATGGAGGAATGGGCAACGCATGCTCTTGCCCACTCCCCGAAGGTCACTCAAGACGAGGATTAACCATCAAAAATCAAGTTGATCTTGCCACCGATGCGCCCTAAGCAGGTTGGCGCCCAGGGTGTAGGCATACGCTGCAGATGGGACAAATCTGAAGTCGTATCCACCAAACTTCACGAATCCATACTCCGTGCGGCTCGTAACCAGCATATCCTGATCACCAATGTTCGAATTTTTTTCGAGGAATTCAACACAGTTCTTCAGCTCGCCAACGCTGTGGAGCGGCTTATCAGTCCATTTAACCTCCACCGCCCAAAGTGGCTTTTGGGAGGACTGATCAATTGACACAATATCAATCTCACCTGATGCCCAGCGCGCATAGTAGAGGTCGGTCTTGTCACTGTGCTGCCACTGCGAATAAATGGCAGTTTCAACGATGTGACCAAAATGTTGGTCATCCGGCCCAATACGCCCGAATAGCGCTGCCCGCATGGATGGATTCGTCAAATAGACCTTGAAATGAGTGGCACGCTTAAACTGCCTAGCACTGCAATCAATACGATCCACCCGCCGAATTAAGAAAGCAGCTTCCAAGTACTCCAGATAGCGTTTTATTGTATTTTTTGCAACGCCGGACGACTTAGACAAACCCTCGAGATTGACTTCATTGCCAGTGTTGTAGGCCAGGGTATTAAATAGCTTATTCAACTCCTGAATGTCACTGATGCCATACAAGCTCGGCAGATCCCGCAGCAAAACCTTATCAATGATATCGCTTTTGATGTATTGCTCAGGATTATCCCTGATATCTTCAACAATTACAGCCTCTGGATAGCCACCGTAATTAAGATAGTTAACAAATTCAGCATTCAGAGCATCGATATTCGTTGCGCGATACGACGACTTCTTACTATCCTCGTCCTTCTCCACCTTTATCAAGCTATTCTCCTTCCCGATGAAGGAGAGATACTCAGCAAATGTTAGGGGCGGCAGCACGTAATTAGAAAATCTTCCCGCACCGGACTCCTGACTTTTAAGCCTAAGCGCTGCCGCCGCAGAACCAGTCGCGACGAATCTGTACTCCGGAAAGGAATCCACCAGGGACTTCAGATGAACCTCCCAGTCTTTTAAATACTGGATCTCATCAAAGAAGATGTAAGCGACCTCGCGACGACCGACACCTTGATCATCAATGAACATGCGCAAAAGAGATTCAAGAGAGAAGCCCGTATAAATAGGCGTTTCAAGCGAAAGATAGAGAACCCTTCCTCCCTCAACGCCCGAGGATAGAAGTTCATTTATCGCCTGATAGACCATGACCGTTTTACCAACGCGACGTGGCCCCATCAATATCACGGCGCGCTTAACCTTTGTATTTCTTATTTTCTCTAGGAAGGTAGGAAAATATCGCCGGCGAGGCGAAATTGAAAAGGGTATGTCCGGCTGCTTATCAGACCACCACGGATTATCGAACCTCATTCGGGCAACGACATCTTCCTTAGCGATTTCAAGCATTGTTACACCTAAGATCAATCCAGTGACTCTAGAGTACCATGATCTTATTTAAGATCAACCGACTGATCTTAGATTGGGTCCTAAGAGGCGTCCCACAGGCATGCGACAAGCCGCCATTGCCCCGCAATGCGGTTTGCGCGAGTTTTCTGCAGCCAAAAGGGTCAGACGGTGTGGTTCCAGCGCGGACGCGCTGCCCTCACCCAGGCCTTCATTGGATCCTTTGCCCTTGGCTTGGTCTCCTTCGGCGGTCGGCGCGGTTCCAGCGCTTCCTTGATCCGCTCGATCTCCTTAGCCCCAGCCTCTGCCAGGCGCCGAGCCTGTTGCTGCTGCTCGCGGGTCGGTGGCAGGCTGGGCAGCGGCGGCGGTGGCTGGATCGGCGTGCTGTCGGTCAGCCGCGCCACGGCCTCACGAAGGGGCAGATCGGAATAGAGCCTGGCCGCGCACCAGCGCTCGGCGTAGCGCTTCGCCTGTCGGACGTTGGCGGCGCGCGCTTCTTTGGTGTGCCACATCTTCTGGCCTTCCATCCAGAGCCGGACGCCGGGACCGCCATCGAGCGTGACGTTCGCCGTTTCCCGACCGTTGTACCAGAGCGCCCAGCGCTCACCCGTCTGGACCCAGCCAGAGGGAATTGGGGCGGTGCGGAAGCCGTGGGAGGAATGCATGGCCTGAAGGATACGACCGGCCGTCGCAGATCCTGCGAAGGACACCACCGCTCAGCCCGCTGTGATGAAGCGTTCACGTTAGGGCGAGCACAGTGGGGTCTCGCGGCTCTTCTCCGGTGCAGAATCCTTTGCTCCCGTGTCCAGCCCTCAAGCGGCACGGCTATGCACCCTCCCAACGCTTTCAGGATCCATTCGATCCTGCCCCTGCTTGCGCCCAATGGCGCAATCATCCGACTGGAGCAGGTGCGATCAACCTGTAAAAACTGTGGACTCAGGTCGTCGATGACTGAGGGTGCAGGCTTTCAAAAGGATCGAACGGGAACCACGCTTACGTGCCCTGCTTGCGGAACGACAGGATTGATGGACGAAATGGAGATCTGGCATCACTGGCTAGAGCAGTGCCGTCGCGAACGACTCCTGGCACTCTTCGACCCCAAGCCCGACGACCCACTCGATATCTAGGGCCCGAAATGAACGATGGCATCTCCGGTATGCCGTTCGGTGCAGGCACGGCGCTGCTCAGGCAGCCTCGGCGAATGGTTCGACAAGTGCAACCAGCATCTCCATGGCGGTGGCTGGGGCGACTTGATCGCCTCCCCGCTGCAGGAAGGAAGTCCAGTCGGCCCGCACCAGCTGCACCAGCTCCGGCGGCGACAGGGGGATGCAACGCATAGGCCAGTAGGGAAGCCTGCGCTGCCCAACCCGCCCCCGCGCAATCTCGATCAGGCTTGAATGGCTGGTGGCGCCCGCTGCTCTGGAGAAGGCCACATCCAGGCCATCGGGCGGCCCCTCCATGTATGCGAGGAACCTCTGTCCATCAAACAACGTGACCCCGGTAACTCCGGCGGTGCGATTGAATCGCTCTGCGTCCGCCATGATCTTGGACAGGTGGGCCATGGTCAGGTCGCCGACCGCTTCGCTGACAAATACAACAGCCCTGTTGGGCATGTCTCTCTCCGGCCTCCATGGGGAGCCCGAGCGTAGAACCGCTACCGTAAGTTTCGCGTAGAGGCCGCCTGACCGGCGTCACAGTTCGCCCGTGCCCTACACGCCCCGGGCACGGCCGGCCGGGCTACCCTCCGGCCATGTGCGGCCGATTCGTCCAGCTCCCTAGCCCAGATCGTCAGATCGGTCCCAAGTCCTTCACCACAGCCTGGCCCTGCTGCAAGAACCCGATCAGCAGACGCCCGCCAGCGACCTGCCGGCCCATCTGCTCGTTGAGGTAGTTTGCCTGGAGCCGCCCCGCCGACATCAAGTCGACCTGCAGCATGCTCGGCGCCACGCCTTTGAGTGGATCACCTGGTGATGCAAACTGGCCCCCGATCGGCTGCACTGCCGTAGCCTGCCGGCTATCGCTCTTGGCGTAGGCCGTCGCCATCATCCTGCCGCTTCTGGGCGACCAACCGCCCAGGACAATTTCGGTCCCCAGCTGTTCGATAGGCAGGTCAGCCTCTGCGGCCGCCTTCTCATAGTTCAACCACAGTTGGTCCATTACAGGCCCCATCTCGGCCGAAAGCTGCTCAATGGAGAAGTCGGCCCGGAAGCTCGCCTGCAGAGCCAGCTCGTAGATCTTCAGGAAGAACTGGGCTCCACCTCTGGTGGCCAGTAGCACGTTGTGCTGCGGTATCAGGAGCACCTTGGCACCGGCAGAGTGGGCGCCAGTCAGGGCATCCTCCGCAAGCGTATCCACTGCAACGACAAGCTGGTCACGGCTGATCAGTACGTTGAGGATGCTCATAGGACACGTCCATTGGCCAGCCGTGACTATGGCCGGAGCCCTAACCCACTGTCCACTGCAGTTGAGCCGGCGCGGCGCTGCTCACGCGCCCCCGGGTTGAGCTGCCTGCGGCCCCGGATCCGGCATGGTCAGGATGCCAGCGCCGGCGGCAGGGCACTATCGGGCAACCACCCACCGTCGTTCGGGGTTCTCCCTACGCGGCCAGCTTGTGCTCGTAGAACGGATGCCGCTTGTCGTCGAAGATCCGGTACAGCGCGGCCAGGTCGGCCGGGTCCGGGTTCAGCCAGGCACCAACGTGCTCGGGCTTGATGTTGATGATCGTCCGGTCATGGCCGGCGGCAGCCACCTCCGGCTCCGGATCATCGGTGATGGCGGCGAACGATAGGAGGTCGGGTTCCTTCCCCGCGGGGTCCGCCCAGTGCGACCACAGGCACGCCACCAGCATCGGCTCACCGGTGCGCGGGGTGAACTGCACCACCTGGTTCTTGCCGTCCGGCCCCTCCACGTTCTCGTAGAAGGTGTCGACCACCAGCAGGCCATGGGTGTGGCCGAAGGCCGGCGCCCAGAACTTCTCCAGGCTGTCGCGACGGGCGTTGTAGGTGCCCGGGTAGCGCTGGTCGTAGTTGGCCGGCTTCCCGGCGAGCCGGCACTGGTAGCGCATGGGCCTGATCACCAGCTTGCCACCCTCGGAGACGATCACCGGGGCATACACGCCGGGGAAGATCCGGCTATCGCGGCCCTTCGGCTCGGTGCGTTTCAGGTCTGCCAGCTTGGCCAGGGCGCGATCGATCTTGTTGCCGGCGATCCGCACGTCTTCCCGGGCCTTCTTGGTCTCCTTCACCTGCAGCGCCCGCTCGGCATCGGCCAGGCGCTTGCGGTTGGCGAACAGTTCCTGCTCAAGCACCGCGCCCTCGGCCCGGTTCCACTGCTCCACCTCAGCCCACACTGCCAGCTCCTCCGGGCTGGAGCCGGCGCGGAACGCGTCGTCCATCGCCTTCGGGGTCTTGGGCCGCTTCTTGCCCGGGTCGTGGGCGTAGAGGACGGCAAACTCCTGCAGCGACAGCGTGGCGCCGGTCATCCGGACCAGCTTCTGGTAGGCGGCGGTGATCTGGGCGGAGTAGCACATGGCGCCATCTGGCCCGCGTGGCTGTTGAAGCAGTGTGACGGCGCCCCCATTACGGATCCACAACCAGTGAGAGGGAACACCCATGGGCGAGACACCCGAGCAGCTGCAGGCAGAGATTGACTTTCGAAGAGAAGAAATCGAGCGAGTCATTGCCTTGAAGGAGAAGCTCAGTCCTGCTGAGTACATGGCCAAGATCGAAGAGAACCACGCGCGCATCGCCGAGATCGACAGGCTGTTGGCCAAACTGAGCGATGACGACCTGGAGGAGGAGAATGAACTGCTCGATGAGCGCGACTCTCTCCTGAACGAAGACCAGGACGGCTTGGAATCTCTCGACCAAGAGATCGAGGAGCGTCTGGAAAAGCTGAAGAAGCTCGGCTAGAAATGATGGCGGGGCCCTAAAGGCCCCGCTTTTTCAATCAAGCCACGACGCAAGGCGCACGCCCAGCAGCCGGTGTTCCCGGGGACCTGGATGTACATCGAAGGTCGCTGCGCTGAAATCGTTGGCCGACAGTCCCGTCGCGCCCTGTACCGCATCGTCATAGAGCATCTCGGTCGAGACATACGCTGCTCCACACGCAAATGCCGCCTCACGGAGTGCACGCTGGGTGTAGCGCCAGTTTCCGTAGGTGTGAACAGTATTCAGGTCGTTTGCGTTCGGCCGGAAGCAGCCTACGACCACCACCGCAGAACCCGCTGCCTGGAAGGCCTGGCAGATCGCGATGATGTTTGCCCGGGTCGACGCCTGGCCCAGCTCGTTTTGGCCAAACCCCACAAGCACCAGATCGCCGGCGCCCACATCGGCCACTGCCGCAGCGAGCCTGACGCTGTCCTGCCCTTGGTAGGTCCCATTTGCCGATGTGGTGCCTGGAATGCTCCGATTGCTCAGCGTCACGGTGCTGCCGTACCCCGCCTGCATTGCACGCACCAACTCCCAGACCATACCGAACCGGGTGTGCACGGCTCCAGCTCCGTCGCCCGTGTCGTACACGGGAACCGTGGCCAGCACATCCGCGCCATACGGCGGGTTTGCCAGCAGCCCCCCCACGTCCTTGGTTCGGTCATGGAACACGGTGTTCGCCGACGAGCGCACTGCCGCGAGGCTGTAGGGGCCACCCATCTGCGCGAAGTTGCTGTCGCCATAAGCCAGCACCTTGAGCGGCAAGCCCTGCCGCAACTTGCGCAGCGCCGGGTTGAGCAACTTCCGATTGCGCGCCCGCTCAGCGCGGAACTCCGCAAGCGACTGCTGCTTCACCCCTTCCGGGGCGTTGTCCCAAAGCGGCAGGATTACCCTGGCCTCGACATCGATCGCGAAGAGCGGCAGCTGGCCGATGCCGGCCGCTGGTACAAACTCACTGGCGTCTCGCACCCGCTCGGTGCCCGTGATCACTGAAACCGCACCGGTAAGCGGGGTGTAGACAACCAAGTCGTAACGCCGCGCCTTCCAGCTGTAGCTGACCAGTACTGCCCTTTCCGCACCACTGGTGCCAGGAAGGGAGAACGCGCCCAGCGCCGGGATCACCCAGTAATCGGTGTCCACGCCTAAGGTGCCACCGCTGCCGGCATCCTTGACGATAACCCCTGTCAGGGCGGCATGCGCCGCACGATCCCGCATGTAGCTCCAGGTCTTGGCAGTTCCGGCCGCTGGCCGTAGTGTGAGTGGTTCATCGGTGACACTGCCGCCGGTCAGCGCAGCCAGGGTCACAGTGGTGTCCAAGGTGCGTTTGCCACCGCTGCGCACGGCAATGCCCTTTACTCGAAGCTCACTGCCGTGCCAGCGCGCGGTCGCTTCAAGAATGTGATCACCCAACCAAACATCTGCGCCGACTTCGTCCTGATCGAGCTGGTAGCCAGTGAGAGTCAGATCGTAGGCAAACCGGTAGGTGGTCGACGATGCACCGTTCGACCACGACGACACCGCACCGCTCCGCCAGAACTTGCGGTACTGATCAGCAACCAGGCCCACCACGCTGTGATAGGTGATCGCCGAGAGGAGCCGCGCACCGCCGACGTCCTGCGCCTCAACAACGAGGTAGTACATGGTGCCGGATTCAACCGTGAAGCGTGACAACGGAAAGTTCACCGTCGCCATCGAGGGCGCCCCGGGCACGATGCCCAGGTCATCTACCGTCCCCTGCGCACTCGCCACGAGAATGTCGCCAGTGAACCCCGGCGGTTGCACCTCCCAGGCCGCACCGCGCGGGCGCGAGTACAGCCATACGGCAACCTTCGCTGTGCCGGCCTCAACGATCAGAGGGACGTTCACGCCATCTGCCACAACGCCGGCGGGAACATCCAGTCCGCCGACGATCCCGATGGCCCAGGTGTAACGCCCGGTGGGGAGCGTGAAAGCACTCTCGCCTGCCAAGGCGGCCACTGTCTGTGGCGCGCTGGGAATCACCTGATCGATAGCAGCCTGGAACGTTTCCAGTGAGGTCGCCCGAGCATCCAGGTCGGCAGACTTCACCAGCTGCGCTGCGCCCAGGCTCCACGCAATCGCCGAGCCCGCGCCCATGTTGCTCCAGAAGCCGGCCGAAGGGGTGGAAAGGTAGTAGCCCATGCGCCGCTGGGAAAGACCGGTGGTGCTCAGGTAGCCCATACCCATGCCCAGTGCCGCGTCGGATGCGTCTCGCGCATCAAGCGTGATCAGGTAGGTGTAGCCAGCCTCGGCGATCACCACCGGAATCGGAACCCACACCCGCGCCGCAAAGCCGATGGTCAAGCCCAGATCAGAAACAGGCACGGATTTGCGGGACAGCAGCACGTCACCGGCCAAGCCTGGCCCCGCGCGGTCCTGAGTAGTCACCGCGAGCGACCGGCGCCACACTGAGATGCGCAGTTGAGTTGTCCCCGCCCCGAGCTGCAGCTGGGCACGCACCCCGTCGAAACTGGCACCGGCCGCGATTTCGGTGCCAACATCGAATGCCTGCGTCCAGGACGAATACCCCAAGCTGGCCGCGACAATGGCGGTCGGCGCGCGCGAGATCAGTTCGTCGTACATGCCGGAGCGCACCGCATCAGTGAGAGGGTCGACTTGGCTGATCGCTGGGCGAACCTCATAGCGGTCAGCCTTCTGCGACATCACATCCGCATCCCGCCACTGCAACCCGGCAGCAACCATCACGTAGCGACCGCTGTTGCTCACGGTCAGCCCGGAAACCGGGTCAGTGTGGGTCCCGCCATCACCGATCACCGCCACCTGGCGGTTCAGGGGGATCTGCCCTGCCCCGGCTGCTGCGCTGGCCGCCGCCCAGGTGGGGAACTCGATGGTGCTCCCGTCAGCGAGGAACTGCTGAAAATCCGTCTCGATGCCATTCCAGCTCTTCCGAGTAACCCCGCGGCGATCCTGCCAGGTCAGCGCGGTTCCGTTGATGCCATTGTCCAGGTTCTCGGCATTGTCGTAGAGATCCTTGGGCGAGTTCGAACCCAGCGGATTGCCGGTGTTGAAGGTCGTCATGTTGCTGCGTCTCCAGTGGCGCTACGGCGCGGTGGCGTCGTCGTATTGGTAGAAGGCGGGGTCGTACTGCAGGGCGGTCAGCTCAACCGAGCCGTCTTCGCCGGGCGTGAGTTCGGCCAGCACGGCGTCATACCCAGCGCGCGTGCTGTCGCAGAAAATCAGCTCAGGCGGATCAATCGTCGGGTCATCCATGATCCAGGTGTTGAACGCGTGCTCGCCCGGCAGTGCCGAGGACGCGATGGTCAGTCGGCGGTCGTCCACACGGGTGGGCACCATCACGCCGGACAGGGTTCCGTCCTGGAACCGGACCAGGCAACGCGGTGCCGGCAAGCTCCAGTCCAGGTACTCACCCACCTCGATCAGCAGCCGAGTACCGTCCAGCCTGGCCGACTCGATCATCGTGCTGGTGGTGCTCGACCCGGGTATGTCATCGAACAGCTTCACCCGGTCCCCGTACTGGTAGACCAGGCCCATCATCTCGGTCTTCGTCTTGTAGGTCAGGCGCTGGCCCTGGTGCTTCATCAGGCGCCGCATGCCGATCCGGTACGCGCGATCGCGAGTCCCTACACCCTGAAGTTCGTAGGACTCGACCTTCCAAGGCTCGGTCACACCAGGTAGCCGGCATTCCACCGTCTCTGCCGCCCAGGTCACCTCGTCGATGTAGGTAACGTCCACGCCGTCGTAGTCGTCCGGCCCCGGCGATATGAACGACGTACTAAGGGGCTCCAGCTGGCGCTGCGGTGAAATCCCACCGCGCCAAGTCTTCACCCCTTCCCTGCCCGCCGAGCACATCGAATCGATCAGCAGGAAGTAACCCATCCCCGCCTGCGCCGCCATCTGCAACATGTCCAGTGCGCTGGTGCCGGACTTCTCCGCGCTGAAGTCGAAGAACTCCCCTCGCGGCGTCCAGTAGGTGTCCTCCAGGTGCTGCAGAGTATCCGTGTCAATCTGGTCCGCCGGCAGGCCAAGTGACCGCATGACGTGAATCATCGCGCCGCTGATGCTGCGTGCAGTTCCCTGGTCGTACAGCCGTGTAGCTTCCACATTGAACCGGCGGTCGGTCTGCGCTGCCAGCTTCGTCCCGGTGGTCACCGTCAGGCCGATCGTCGTCAGGTCGTCGTAGCGCGTTGGCCGCTGCGACAGGCGAGCGCGCAGGCCCTGCCAGTAGCACGCGTCCCGCGCTGAATTGCCCCCGCGCTCTGTCACCCGCCTGACCCGCACCTCGACCTGCCCAGGGGCGCCGAGGGTGATGCGCTCGGTGAAGCCCACCGCATCCTCGGAGTATCCGGTGTAGGTGTGGGTCCTAACCGTCCAGGGCGCGCCCGAGCCATACACCCGATACCCAACGCGGATGCTGACCGTGAACGTGCGTTTATTGCCCTTGCTGGTGTACCAGATGAGGCCGCCTGGGAAGCTGAAGTCGTACTCGAACGCATCCGTGGTTTCGCCGTTCGGGCACACCAGGAAGGGCCCCAGCCACTCCTCGCTCTCCAGGAAGCCGGTGGCGCTGTAGTCAGTGGCCGTCCTGTTGGTCCAACCCGGCCAGCTCGTGTCGACCACGCCAGCCTCTGTCAGTCGCTCTACGGCCAAGGTGAGCCCGGCCACAGCCTCAATTCGATAGTCGCTTTGGCCGCGCGACATTGCCAGCGACACCACACCAGGTGGCAGACCGCCGAATGCAGTGCCGGTCGGGCCGTCATAGGCCAACGTCACACGCGGCTGCGTTGCAGGCGTCCCGCCCGTTGTGGCCACACCCGCCGTAGAGGTTGGGCTGCTCCCGAAGACCGAGGCCGGCAATCCGCTGTAGGTGATGCTCCCACCGGCAAACGGGCTGGCCGCCTCAGTAATCGTGACCACACCACCGGACTGGGTCGCCACCAGGCCACTATCCACCAACTGGTCGTTGATGGCGGTCAGCAGCACGCCGAGGGTGATGTAGTTGGCCACCAGCGCAACGCTGTAGGTGGTTCCCCGCCAGCTGATCCCGAAGGTCACCGGAGAACCGCTGAAATCGAAGTTGCTGGCAGCCGCCGACCCGGTCACACGCGCCGGGCTACCACCGACACCCGGCACGGCGGGCGAGCCAGGAACGTAGCTGGCTACGAACAGTGCGTAGTCGGCACCGTTGTAGGTCAGCAGCACCGGCATACCCACGTAGGGCGCCAATTCCGCCACAGCACTGCCGGCGACGATCGAGTAAAGGCCGCTCGTGGTAGCGGTGAAGGAGGCAGCCACCTTGAGCGTGAGCACGGCGCCGACAACCCAGCTGCTGGGCACGGAGTTGGTCGGCCGCTCATTTCCGTTCGCATCGGTGACCGTTGCGTTGTTCAGGGCGATGATGTTTCCCGATACCGTCACCGAGTCTGCGTTGATGCCCGTAGACACGTCGGCCGTGTCGCTCAGATCCAGGCCGGCAGTGCCGGAGGCCGTCGCCCCGACCTCGGTGGAGTTGACCCAGTTCTCGGAGCGCACGTCGCCGCTCACATCCGCACCCGGTGGGTAGATGGTCATCTGCACGTCGCTGCCGAACGAGCTGATAGGCGTATTCCCCAGCCGGGCCGAGCCCACAGGGATGATGTGCCGGCCTTTCCCCACGCACACGAACATGTTGGTTCGATAGGACTTCTCGCCTACGAAGCGGGAAACCGGCTGGACCAAGTAGTCGGCCCAAACGCGGCATCGCCCCAGAACCTCCCGGACCGGGCTCCCGAGCCGCGCGGTGTTCGCCCGCGCCGTGTCGAGACTGAGGCTGTCGCCCTGCCCGTTCCGACTGCCAGGCAGGTTGTTGGCCATGTAGATGGCATACGCAGCCACCACCGCAACCACAACCCAATAGATCACTGCGGCAATGCCCTCGTAATGAGGGACCGGGTAGATGCGCACGTCGCTGCCGTTGTCGATCCAGGTGCTTGCCCACGCCTCTGGAGCAACCTGCGCGCCGTCCACCTCCAGCTCAATCGGCTGCTCACCCTCTCCGGTGTAGCCACGCACGTTCGCCCGCA
>NZ_JAWIRT010000022.1:0-48734 GCF_036320045.1 Stenotrophomonas sp. SMYL20
AGGGCGCGCCAGTGCTGCGCCAGATGCTCTACATGGCCGCCATGGGGCTCAAGCGGTGTCGTCGGGGGCAACCGCTCTACGACGAGCTGTCAAAACGCGGTCACCCCAGCACCGCCGTCTTCAACATCCTGGCCAGAAAGCTGGCCAGGATCGCCTGGGGTGTCTTCAAAAGCGGCCGGGACTTCGATCCGGCCATGCTGAAGGTGGGTCAAGCCTGCTTCCAGAAGGCTTGACCGCGAACATAGGATCTCGACTGCTCTTCTCAGACTGCCCCGCGTACAGCAGTCGAGCATGGCTCGACTCTACAAAAGAGCGCGAGCGGCTGTGCCATCAAGACGGCACGCCCGCAAGCCGCTAGCATCGGCCCATGGATTCCCTGACCCAGATCGTGCTCGGCGGCGCCGTCGCTGCTGCCATCGCCCCGCCCGGACATCGCCGTGCGGCCCTGCTGGCCGGTGCCGCGCTCGGCACCCTGCCGGACCTCGACGCCCTGTGGCTCGGCTTCACTGCCGCCGACCCGGTGGCGAACATGATCGAGCACCGCAGCTTCAGCCACTCGCTGCTGGTGCTGCCTTGGGTGGCGGCACTGATCTGGTGGTTGTTCAAGCGCTTCGGCAATGGCCGCGTCGCCCAGTCACCTGTGCGCTGGTTCTGGGCGATCCAGCTGGCGCTGGTCACCCATCCCATGCTGGATGCGTTCACCGTCTACGGCACCCAGCTGTGGTGGCCGCTGCGCCCACACCCGACCATGGGTTCAAGTGTCTTCATCATCGATCTCGGCTACACGGTATGGCTGCTGCTGGGCTGCGTGCTGGCCTGGTTTGGTCGCGCCCGCCCCTGGGCTGGCAAGGTGCTGGGCGTGGCGTTGCTGGTCAGCAGTGCCTACCTGGGTTGGGGCCTGATCGCCAAGGCGCAGGTCGACCGTGCTGCCCAGCAGAGCCTGGCGGCGATGGGCCTGGGCGATGCGCCGCGCTTCTCGGTGCCGATGCCGTTCAACACCCTGCTGTGGCGCGTGGTGGCGATGACGCCGAACGGCTACGTAGTGGGTGACCGTTCGCTGGTGGCCGATCACGGGCCGATGCGGTTCGAAGGCCATGCGTCCAACGTGCAGGCGTTGCGCGAAGCGCAGGCCATTCCGGCGGTGCAGCAGCTGACGTGGTTCAACCGTGGCTTCATGCGTGCGCAGGTGGTGGACGGCCGGTTGGTACTGAGCGACCTGCGTATGGGGCTGGAACCGGACTACACCTTCAACTTCGCGGTGGCCGAGCAGGCTGATGGGCAGTGGCGGGCGATCACGCCCGAGCAGGTGCGGGTGGATTACAGCAGCCCGGCTGCACGCGCCGACGTCGGACGCCGGTTGGCCGCGATGTGGCAGCGGATCTGGCAGGAGCCGGCAGCACAGCCGGGTGCGGCCGACCACAGCGCCGTGCATTGATCCGTAGATCCACGCCATGAGTGGATGGCGCGGACATTGGCGAAGACAGCCACGCATGGCGTGGCTCTACTGCCTCCATCGGCAGTGCAGTGTCGCATCCGTAGATCCACGCCATGCGTGGATGGCGGGGTGCATCGGCCAAGGCAGCCACGCATGGCGTGGCTCCGCCGAATCAATACACCGTGGCGCGGCCCTGCACGAACGAATAGAAGAACACCGCATTCGGGTCGTTCTGCACCAGACGGAACTCGCGACGCATGCCTTCCACGGTTTCTTCGTCCACCGATCCGGCCTGCAGCAGCTGGTCGGCAGCCGACAGCAGCAGCTGTTCCCAGAACGCGATCATCGTCTTGCGGCGTGCCGGTTCGCGGTTGTCCAGATGGATGGTCTTGATCTCGGTGTGCACGTCGCGGAAGCCGCCGGCCAGCAGCAGGTTGCCCAGCTTGGCGCCGACGAACGGGTCGCCCCCGTGGTCGTACTGGAAATCGTTGAACGCCATCCAGTAGCGCCAGATATGCGGCGAATACGGGTCGAGCAGGAACGAGGCATTCATCACTTCGGTGATGTAGACCGGCGAACCCGGGGCCAGCACGCGGCGCACCTCGCTTAGTACGCGTGCTGGTGACGGCACGTGCTCCAGCACCCAGCACAGGAACGCCGCGTCGAAGCTGCGTGCTTCGAACGGCAGCTCGCCGGCGTCGGCCTGCTGCAGGGTGTAGCGGTCGCTGCACCACGGTGTGCGCGCCAGGTTCTCGCGCGCGGTGGCCAGCTGTGTTTCGCTCAGGTCCACGCCGGTCACGTGCAGCTCGGGGAAGCGGCGCAGCAGGATTTCGGTCTGCGCGCCGACGCCGCTGCCGACTTCCAGCAGGCGACGCGCGCTGCTGTAGTCGATCTGGCCGAAGATGCTCGATTCCAGCAGCCGTGCCTGGGTCATCAGGCGCTGCTGCTCGGTGCCGGAGAATCCGTGCAGGTAGGTCGGGGAGGAAATCGGCGGGGTCATGGGGGCGGGCTCTTGTAGCGTCGAGCGTGATCAATGGAAGGGGCGCGTAGAGTCGAGCTCGCTCGACTGTTCAGAAAGCCAGTCGAGCACGCTCGACTCTACGGTGTGGAGCAGTCGAGCAAGCTCGACTCTACGGATCAAGGCAGTCGGGCGGGTTACGAGGGGCTGGCGCGCTCAGGCTGCCGAAGACAACGCCGGTTCCCCGGTAATCAGGCGGTCGAAGTACTCGGTCGTCAATGCGATCTGGCTGGCCGGATCTTCGGCACGGTTGACCACCGCGCGGAAGGCGGCATTCTCCGGTCGATCCTTGGCGTACCAGCCCAGGTGCTTGCGCGCGATGCGCACCCCCTGCGGCTCGCCATAGAACGCATGCAGCGCGTGCAGGTGGCCAAGCAGGATGTCGCGCACTTCCGCCAGCGATGGCGGTGGCAGTTCCTCGCCGGTGGCCAGGTAATGCGCCACCTCGCGGAAGATCCATGGCCGGCCCTGTGCCGAGCGGCCGATCATCACTGCATCCACGCCGGTTTCCTTCAGGACGTAGGCGGCCTTCTGCGGCGAATCGATATCGCCGTTGGCGATCACCGGAATGCGGAGTGCGGCCTTGATCTCGCCGATCGTGGCGTACTCGGCCTGGCCGGTGTAGTGCTGGTCGCGGGTGCGGCCGTGCACCGCCAGTGCCGCGATACCGCTGTTCTCTGCGATGCGCGCGATCACCGGACCATTGCGATGGTCGCAGTCCCAACCGGTGCGGATCTTCAGGGTGACCGGCACGTCCACCGCGTTGACCACCGCTTCGAGGATGCGCGCCACCAGCTGTTCGTCGCGCATCAGTGCCGAACCGGCCCAGGCGTTGCACACCTTCTTGGCCGGGCAGCCCATGTTGATGTCGATGATCTGCGCGCCGTGGTCCACGTTGTAGCGGGCGGCTTCGGCCAACTGCTGCGGCTCGGTGCCGGCGATCTGCACGCTGATCGGTGCCGGCTCGCCGTCATGGTCCATGCGATGGATCGACTTGCGCGTGGTCCAGAAGCGCGGGTCGCTGATGGTCATTTCCGAGGCGGCCAGTCCCGCGCCCAGCCGTTTGCACAGCAGGCGGAAAGGCTTGTCGGTGACGCCGGCCATGGGCGCCAGCACGACGTTGGGGGCAATGGTGTACGGGCCGATCTGCATGCGCCCATTGTAGGGCGCGGGCGGCGGTACGGCCGTGTCGGGGGCGTTCCGGTTCAGGCCGATCCGCACCCAGCTCATGCCGTACCGGCATCAACAGATGCTTGACGGTTGCTTCCGCCGCCCCCAAGGGCGGGCGATGGTGGGCGGCTACCCCAGGCTCTGCCAGGCCTGGCGGGTACCCAACGCGAAGGCCAGCCCCAGGCTGAGGCAGGCCAGTGAACTGAGTACCCAGAAGTGCCGGCCGTTGTAGCCGGGCCGGAGCAGCGCCAGCCCGAAGCCCATCGCCGCGCGCAGCAGCAACAGCAGGGCGATGCCCGACAGCACCGGACGGCTGGCCGGCAGCGGCGAATGCCAGCCCGCGGCTGCCAGCGCATACAGCGTCCAGGCCACCAGCACGGCAGTAATGCCGGCGGTCATCAGTGGTGGCCACCAATGCCCCGCCTGTGCCAGCCGGACCATGCGCTGGCCAGCGCCGAACCACCGGTACCAGGGTGCCCCAAAGGCAATGCAGCCGATATGCAGCAAGGCTGCGATGGCACTGCCGGCGGCGGCAACCAGCAACCAGGGGAATCCGTTCATGTCCTGCCCACGCTGAAATGCTGCGCGGATGGTGGGTGAGGGGCGGGATGCGGGCAATGCGACCGGCAGTCGCAGCCGCTCGATGCGACCGCCGGTGATGGCGCTGCGCTCAGCGCGGCGGATCGATCTGCAACCCGCTGCCGAGACGGTCCAACGCCACGTCCACGCGTGGCAACCGCTGCCGGCCCTGCGGCCACAACAGGCGCAACGGCAGGCCGCGGCAGTCCAGCGACGGCAGGATCGACACAAGGCTGCCGCGCGCCAGCGCATCATCGACCAGCCAGGTGGCCAACTGCGCGATGCCGAAGCCGGCCTCGACCGCCGCCACCTGCGCTTCGGCGCTGCCAACCACCAGGCGCGCGCGGGCCTGCAGCGGTGTACTGCGCTGCCCGCCATCGGCCACCTGCCACGGCCCGATGCTGCCGTCGGCGCGTCCGAACAGCACGCCGTCATGCCCGGCCAGCTCGGCCGCGGATGTCGGCAGGCCATGTCGCTCCAGATAGGCCGGGGACGCGCAGAAGCGCAGGCATTCGTAGCCGAGCAGGCGGCTGCCCAGGGTGGCCGGCAGCGGCTCCGGTCCACCGATGCGCACGGCCAGGTCGATGCCGTCCTCGGTCAGGTCGACGAAACGGTCGCTGAAGGTCACCTGTGGCCGCAGCTGCGGAAACGTGTCGGCCAGCTGCAGCAGCAGCGGCCAGACTTTCAGGCGCCCGAAGGTGGCCGGTGCGTCCACCCGCAGCCGGCCCACGGGGGCGTCTGCGTGCGACACCAGTACCGACTCGGCATCGGCCAGTTCGCCCAGCACCCGCACGCAGGTGCGGTAGAAGCCCTCACCGGCCTCGGTCAGGCGAAGGCGGCGCGTGCTGCGTTCGAACAGCCGCGCTCCCAGACGCGCCTCCAGCCGCGCGATGGTCTTGCCCACCGCAGAACTGGTCAGGTGCAGGCGTTCGGCGGCGGCAGTGAAGCTGCCAGCATCGGCGGTGGCGACGAAGGCCTCGATGCCGCGCAGGCGCTCGGTGGGAAGCATGGGGGAAATCCAGTCCGGAATCGATGGAAAACATAGCAGTAATCGGAACTCAGGGAGGAAATAGGCTGGCGGCCCCTGTCCTGATGCCCGCTCATGTCCACCCTCGATTCCACCGTGGCCGCTGTCCACGCAAACGCTCGCGCACGTCTTTCGGTCGTCCTGCTGGCGGTGTCCGCCTTCGTCATCGTCACCACCGAATTCCTGATCGTCGGCCTGTTGCCCGCGCTGGCGCGCGACCTTGGCCTGGGCATCGCCCGTGCCGGGCAGCTGGTCACCCTGTTCGCGTTCACCGTGATGCTGGCCGGGCCACCCTTGACCGCGCTGCTGTCACACGTCGGCCGGCGCCGCCTGTTCGTGACCATCCTGCTGTTGTTCGCGGCTTCCAACGCGCTGGCTGCGATGGCCACGCAGCCGTGGCTGCTGGCGCTGGCGCGGGTGCTGCCGGCACTGGCCCTGCCGGTGTTCTGGGGCACCGCCAGTGAGACTGCTGCGCAGCTGGCCCCTGCAGGGCAGGGCGGTCGTGCGGTCGCGCGCGTCTACCTGGGTATTACCGCCGCAATGCTGTTCGGTATCCCGCTGGGTACGTTGGCCGCCGACGCACTCGGTTGGCGCGGCAGCTTCTGGCTGTTGGCGGCCCTGTCGCTGTTGATGGCGGGCGCGCTGGCGTTGTGGATGCCGGACACCGTGGCCGGACCGCGGCGCGCGCTGGGCGAACAGGCACGAGTGCTGCGCCAGCCGCCGTTGCTGGGCCATGTGCTGCTGTCGGTGCTGGTGTTCACCGCGATGTTTGCGGCCTACACCTATCTGGCCGATGTACTGGAGCGGCTGATGCAGGTACCGGCGGCACAGGTGGGCTGGTGGCTGATGGGCTTCGGGGCCGTCGGGCTGATCGGCAATGCACTGGGCGGGCGCTGGGTCGATCGTGCGCCGCTGGGCGCGACCCTGGTGTTCTGCGCGGTGCTGGCGCTGGGCATGCTGGCCAGTGTCGGCCTGGCCGGCCACGGCACGTTCGTGCTGATCGCACTGGCCCTGTGGGGCGTGGCGCACACCGCGCTGTTCCCGCTGTGCCAGGTGCGGGTGATGCGTGCGGCGCCCCAGGCGCAGGCGCTGGCGGGAACCTTGAATGTGTCTGCGGCCAACGCCGGAATCGGCCTGGGCGCGCTGCTCGGCGGCGGTGCGATCGAACGCTGGGGCCTGGACACGCTGGGCGTGGTGGCTGCTGCCGTGGCGTTGCTGGCGATTGCAGCGGGGCTGCTGTTGCGGCGCTGGCAGTAGATCCGCGCCGCGCGCGGACCGCCCATGAAAAAGCCCGGGCATCTGCATGCCCGGGCTCGTTCATCCACGCATGGCGTGGATCTACTTCACTTCCACGTCGGCCGGAGTGAAGCGCGGCATCGCCGCCGCAGCGCCTTCCTTCTCGGTCGAACGACCGGCGAACTGGTTGGCGAAGCGCACGTGGCGGGCGAACGGGGCGTCGGCCACCTGCGCCAGCGACGCGGCCAGCGCACCGTTGAAGGCGTCACCGGCACCGGTGGTGTCGATCGCCTGCACCTGTTCGGCACCCACGCGGTAGTACGGCTGGGTATCGCCGCGCAGGTTCTCATCGGCATGCGACACGAACACACCCACCGAACCCAGGGTCACCACCACGGTGCCGTTGCCGACCAGCTTGCGGCACAGCGCATGCAGGCTGGCACCGTCCAGCGCGGCGACGTCATTGGCATCCACGCGCTCACCGACATGGCGGCCGAGCAGGGCTGCGAACTCGGTTTCGTTCGGGGTGATCACATCGGCCAGCTTGAGCAGGCCGATGGTCGAGGGGGCGTCGGCCGGTGCGGTGTTGAGCACGGTGGTGACGCCGGCCTCGCGGGCCGTGGCCAGTGCCGCTTCGATGGTCTGCACCGGCGATTCCAGCTGCACCAGCACCACCTTGGCGCCGGTCAGCAGGGCCTGCTGCTGTTGCAGGAAGTCGGTGCTCAGCGCGGCGTTGGCACCCGGTCCGATCACGATGGTGTTGCGGCCACGGGCATCGACGTAGATGCCGGCGGTGCCGGTCGGTTCGCTGCTGGCTTCGGCGATCAGACCGAAGCCGTCCTGCGCGGCCAGCTCACGGGCGGTGGCGCCACCAGCGTCGTCGCCCAGCGCGCACACGAAGTGCGTGTCGGCACCGGCGCGGCAGGCCGCCACGGCCTGGTTGAAGCCCTTGCCACCGGGGCCGGTGCTGTAACGGCCGGCAATGGTCGCACCCGGTGCCGGCAGCGACTCGCACCGCCACACGTGATCGACATTGAAGGAACCGACGACAACGACACTGCTGCTCATAGGGAATCTTTTCTCAACCAAGGGTTCAACTGAAGTGCGTCAGCACGCCGGCGATGGTCGCCGTCATGAAGGTGGCAATGGTACCGCCCAACACCGCGCGCAGGCCGAACTTGGCCAGGTCGTGGCGACGTTCCGGGGCCAGGCCGCCAATGCCGCCGATCTGGATCGCGATCGAGCTGAAGTTGGCGAAGCCGCACAGCGCGTAGGTGGCGATCAGACGACCTTCCTCGGACAGGCTCACGCCGGCGATCTGGCCGTTCACGATCTGCGACAGCTCGGTGTAGGCCACGAACTCGTTGATCACGACCTTCTGGCCGATCAGCGAACCGACGGTGGTGGCATCGGCCCACGGGGTGCCGATCACCCAGGCGATCGGGGCCAGCACGTAACCGAAGATGGTCGACAGGTTGGTCGGCTTGCCGATGGCAGCGGCCAGGCCGGTCACATCGCCGATCCAGGTCAGCGGGGCGTTCAGCAGCGCGATCAGGGCGATGAAGGCCAGCAGCATCGCACCGATGTTCAGCGCCAGCTTCAGGCCGTCACCGGCGCCGGCGGCGGCCGCGTCGATGATGTTGCTGGAGGTCTTCTCGACTTCCATCTTCACCGTGCCGCGGGTCAGCGGGGTGCCGGTTTCCGGGATCAGCAGCTTGGCCACGACCAGGGTGGCCGGGGCCGCCATGATGCTGGCCGCCAGCAGGTGCTTGGCGTAGAAGGCCTGCTGCGCCGGGTCGCCACCGCCGAGCATGCCCACGTAGGCCGCCAGCACGCCGCCGGCGATGTGCGCCATGCCGCCGATCATCATGGTCAGCAGCTCGGACTGGGTCATCCTGGCGATGTACGGGCGCACGGTCAGCGGCGCCTCGGTCTGGCCGATGAAGACGCTGGCGCAGACGCTGGTGGTTTCAGCACCGGACACGCGCATCACCTTGGTGATCGACCAGGCCATCACGCGCACGATGCCCTGCATGACGTTGAGGTGGTACATCACCCCCATCAACGCAGAGAAGAAGATGATGGTCGGCAACACCTGGAAGGCGAAGATGAAGCCGTAGTTCTTGGTGTCCATCAACGAGCCGAAGATGAAGCCCGAGCCCTCGTTGACGTAGCTGAGGATCTTGACGAAGCCCTTGCCCAGTGCGTCGAACACGTCGCGTCCGCCCGGGACCAGGATCACCAGCGCCGCGAAGGCGATCTGCAGGGTGATACCGGTGGCAACCAGCTTCCAGTCAACCGCGCGCTTGTTATTGGAAAACAACCAGGTGATGCCGATCAGCACCGCCAACCCGAACAGGCCGAAGCCGATCCTGCCCAAACCTTCGACCATGTGAGTGACTCCCCTGGGGCGTCGCGAAAAACGGGAAGCCTAGTGCAGGGCAGGGGCCGGGGCAAGAAAAAGCAGCGTGTGCGCGGCCAACGGTACCGATCAGGCCAGCAACGGCAAGGGCTTGCGGCTGGCGGCGACGGGTAGAATGGGGTTCGATCCCGGCCCGGATGCGGGCCCGCAGCAGGAGATTCGCATGCAATACCGTCGCCTGGGCTCCACCGGCCTGCCGATTTCCGCCTTGTCCTTCGGCGCCTGGGTGACCTTCGGCGACCAGGTCCCGCGCGATGAGGCCCGCAACCTGGTGGCCACCGCCTGGGATCATGGCGTCAACTTCTTCGACAACGCCGAGGGTTATGCCAACGGCCGTGCCGAACAGGTCATGGGCGACGTGATCACCGACCTGCGACTGCCGCGCGACGGTTTCTGCGTGTCCAGCAAGGTGTTCTTCGGCAGTGCCAAGGACCCGCGGCCGACCCAGCGCGGCTTGTCGCGCAAGCACGTGACCGACGCCTGCCATGCCGCGCTCAAGCGCCTGCGGGTGGACTACCTGGACCTTTATTACTGCCACCGCCCGGATCCGGACGCGCCGATCGCCGAGACCGTGCACGCCATGGATACCCTGGTACGGCAGGGCAAGATCCTCTACTGGGGCACCTCGGAGTGGTCGGCGGCGCAGATCCAGCAGGCGCTGGACATCGCCGAGGCGCGCAACCTGCAGGGCCCGTCGATGGAGCAGCCGCAGTACAACCTGCTGCACCGCGAGCGGGTCGAGGTCGAGTACGCGCCGCTGTATGCGGGTGCCGGCCTGGGCACCACCATCTTCTCGCCGCTCGCCTCGGGCCTGCTCACTGGCAAGTACGACCAGGGCATCCCGGCCGATGCGCGGCTGGGGCGGGAAGGCATGGAGTGGTTGCAGGATCTGGTGCTGGGGGCCGACGCCGGCGCCCGCCTGGGCCAGGTGCGGCGCTTCAGCGAGGTGGCACGCGCGCTGGGCCATGCCCCGGCCACGCTGGCGATTGCCTGGTGCCTGCGCAACCCGAACGTTTCCAGCGTGATCCTCGGCGCAAGCCGGGTCAGCCAGCTGCTGCAGAACCTGCAGGCACTGGACGTGCTGGAGCAGGTCGACGCGGCCGGCTGGGCCCAGGTCGAAGCCGTCTTCGCCTGAACCCCGGGGCCGACCGGGCCTCGGGGCCTCGGTCGGGCCGGCTCGGGTTCGGGCCTCGGTGGAGTCGACTGTTAGTCGACTGCCTTCAGCAACAGCAGTCGACTAACAGTCGACTCTACACACCTAACTGCCATTTGATTGACGTCGCCTATCGAATTCCTGAATTCGATCATTAATCTCATCAATGAAATTGAGAATGGTTGTTGATTGTCAACTGAGAATCATTATCATTTAACTCGTCCCTCGCACGAGTCCAGATGCTCATGAATGCTCAACCTGTACTGCTGCGCCCCGAAACGCTGACCCTCCGCGATCGACCGGTCCGCGTCGTTCCGCCGGAAGAGGTCATCGACAGTGAAGCCCTGCTCAAGGGCCGTCGTGAAATCCTGATCCAGCACGGCGACCGCTTCTATCGCCTGCGGCACACCAGCAACGACAAGCTGATCCTGACCAAGTAATCGCGGCCTGGTCGCCCGCCTCCCTCCCTCCTGCCGGCAGCGCCGACAGGGTGGGCGACCCGTCCGCTCCCGCTCTCTCCCCCTCGGTCTACCGCGTGCACCTTCCGGGTGTGCCGGTAACCGGGGGTTCCCCTGCCTGACCGAATGAACCCGATGACCCGCCATACCGCCCTGTGTCTTGCTGTCTGGATGGCGTTGCCGCTGTCCGCCCACGCTGCTGCCACCGCCGCCCCTGATGCGCGCGAATTCGACCGGGTGCAGGTCACCGCCACCCGCACCGAGCGGGCCGTGAGTGACGTAGCGGCCACCGTGGACGTCATCGACCGTGAGCAGATGGACCGGCACCTGGTGCAGGACATCAAGGATCTGGTGCGCTACGAGCCGGGCCTGTCGGTCACCCGCAGCGCGACCCGCTTCGGCCTGGATGGTTTCCGCATCCGTGGCCTGGACGGCAACCGCGTGCGCATCCAGACCGACGGCATCGTCATGCCGACCCGGTTCGACATCGGTTCGTTCGCCAGTTCCAACCGCAACTTCACCGACCTCGATACGCTCAAGCGCGTGGAGATCGTGCGCGGCCCGGCCAGCTCGCTGTACGGCTCCGATGCGCTGGGCGGCGTGGTGGCGTTCGTCACCAAGGACCCGGCCGACTACCTCAAGGACGGCAAGAACAGCTACTTCGGACTGAAGTTCGGCTACGACGGTGAGTGGAAGGGCCTGCTCGGCGGTGCCACCGCCGCCTTTGGTGGCGACCACTGGAGCGGCCTGGTCAACGTCAACCACCACCAGGGCCAGGAAACGGACAACAAGGGCACGGTGCGCAGCGACAACGACACCCGTACCGCGTCCAATCCGCAGGACCGCGACGGCCGCAGCCTGCTCAGCAAGCTGGTCTATGCACCGAGCGAAGACCAGCGCTTCCGCTTGACCGTGGAAGGCAACGAAGACACCACCGATACCAATGTGTTGTCGGCGATTGCCAGCGTTGCACCGCGCCCCGGCGCGATGGCTGCGGCTATTGGCATGAAGTCCCACGACACGCAGAAGCGAACCCGCGTGTCCTTTGCCCACGAAATGGATGCGCTGGACCAGCCGTTCGCCGACAGCCTGCATTGGCAGGTGTATGCGCAGAACAGCGAAACGCGGCAGCAGACCGACGAGACCCGCACCGACGGCAGCCGCCGTCACCGCGTGTTCTCCTTCGACCAGCATGCCTTTGGCCTGCAGGCGCAGTTCAACAAGGCCTTCAGCACCGGTGCGGTCGAACATGCGTTGACCTACGGCTTCGAGGGCACGCGCACCGAGATCCGCCAGAAGCGCGACGGCTACCAGGTCAACCGTGCCGGTGTGGTCAGCAACATCGTTACCCCCGACACCTTCCCGGTGCGTGACTTCCCGATCAGCAAGACCACCGAGTTGGGCCTGTACGCGCAGGATGAAATGCGCCTGGCCGACGGCAAGCTGTCGCTGGTGCCGGGCGTGCGCGTGGACCGTTACGAGCTGAAGCCGGAAGTGGACAGCATCTTCGCCGAAGACAATCCGACTACCGCCGTAGCGCAGCTCAAGAAGACCAGCGTGTCGCCGAAGCTGGGCATGGTCTGGCGCTTCACCGACCAGTGGTCGCTGTTCGCCGGCTATGCGCGCGGCTTCCGTTCGCCGCCGTACAACGACGTCAACATCGGCCTGACCAATGTTGCCTTCCGCTATACCGCCATCGCCAACCCGGACCTGAAGCCGGAAACCAGCGACGGCTACGAACTGGGCCTGCGCTTCATCGCGCCGGCTGCGTACGTCAGCGTCAGCGGCTACTACAACGACTACAAGGATTTCATCCAGTCCAACGTCGATACCGGCCGCAACGCACAGGGTTTGACCGTGTTCCAGTCGCAGAACATCGCCGACGCGCGCATCTATGGCGCGGAAATGAAGGCCGGCATCGAGTTCGGTGAACTCAGCCCGGCGCTGAAGGGCTGGGCGCTGCGCAGTGCGTTGGCCTGGTCGCGTGGTGACAACCGGACCGATGACGAACCGCTGGCCTCGGTCGATCCGCTGCGTGGCACGCTGGGCCTGATGTACGACACCGATACCTGGGGCGTCGAACTGGCCGGTACCTTCGTGCAGCGTAAGAAGCGCCTGCCGCCGCCGGCGGCGCAGACCAATCCGAACGCACCGGCGCCGTTCGTCTACCAGCCGGCCGGCTATGGCGTGCTGGACCTGATGGCGCACTGGAACTTCGCACCGGGTGCCACCTTCAATGTCGGCGTGTTCAACCTGGCCGACAAGCGCTACATCGAATGGTCGTCCATCACCCCGAGCCTGATCACCAACCGCGCACTGAGCGATCGTTTCAGCAGCCCGGGCCGCACCTTCTCCGCCAGCCTTGCCGTTTCCTGGTGACCTCATGAGCCGAGCACTGTCCGCACGCAGGAATGACTCCATCGCCGCGCCGCACAGCGCGGCCTGGCCGACCCCGGCACAGCTGGCCACGCTCGGCACCGTGCTGTGCCTGTACCACGCCGACGGCAACGAGTTGGGCGGCTGGCGCCAGGCCGTACGCGTGCATGCCTGCCAGGGCGTGGACAGCGAAGGCCTGCGCGAAAGCCTGTGCTTCCTCGATGGCCGCGGCCGCTGCGTGTGGCGCCTGTACCTGCTGCCGGACAGCGACTTCCTGGCCTGGGACCGGCTGGTGGCTGCGCTGCCGCCGGGGCCCGAGCACGACAGCGACGGCAGTGTCGGCGAACGCCTGTGGCGGCGCCTGGCCGGTCATCTGGGTGGCCAGCGCTGGCGCCTGTGCGCGCTGCGCCTGCATGCCGCCGACGATGGCCGCACGCTGGCCGCCAGTCTGTCGACCCTGTCCTCGCTGGGCGCAGCCACCGCGCGCCGCATTGCACGGCTGGAAGGTGCCGAAGGCGAGCTGGCAATCGACGATTGCTGCTGTGCCGATGCCGCGCGGCGTCCGGCGCCGCGGATTCCCGGCGACCTGCCGCTGATCCGCCTGTGACCCACTCCTGATGGAACGCCTGTCGGCCACGGACGGCCTCTCAACGCATCTGCAACCCCGAAGGAAGACCCCGATGAAGCTCCAGACAGCCAGCGCCCTGCTTGTGCTCGCCGCCAGCGGCGTGGCCAGCGCGCAGCCCTCCGATATCGCCCGTGACCACGACAGCATCCTTGCCATGCAGGGTGAGTACACCGTGGACTTCGCCTTCGATGAGACCGTGCTGCTGAAGCCGGGTTACGAGCGCGCACCGGCGATGCGCAGCGGCGGCAGCGAAGTGGTCATCGTGGTCGAGGACACGCCGAAGCGCATCGTGCTGCAGCACCTGCTGCTGGACGAGAAGAGCGGCCACATCACCAAGCACTGGCGTCAGGACTGGGTGTACGAAGCACCGAACCGTTTCGAGTTCAGTGCCGACCAGACCTGGAAGGTGCGCAGCATTCCGGCGGCGGTGAACCAGGGCGCCTGGACCCAGTGCGTATACGAAGTGAGCGACGCACCGCGCTATTGCGGCACCGGCACGTGGACCTACACCAACAACGTGCCGAGCTGGACCAGCGACCTGAGCTGGCGTCCGCTGCCGCGCCGTGAGTACACCAAGCGCAGTGACTACAACGCGCTGGCCGTGATCAACCGCCACACGCTGACCCCGAACGGCTGGACCCACGAGCAGTTCAACACCAAGGTGCAGCGCAACGCCGATGGCAGCCAGGTGGAGATCGCCCGCGAGTTCGGCTTCAACGACTACGTGAAGACCACCGAGGTCGACTTCACCCCGGCGCGAAACTACTGGAAGGCCACTGCCGGTTACTGGGCCAAGGTGCGCCAGCGCTGGGACGGCTTCCTCGGCCAGGCGCCGGGCGTGCACCTGAAGACCAAGATCGACGGCATGGCGATGATCATCCCGATGTTCACCCAGGCCGAAGAGATCCAGGCCGGCAAGAAGGTGAAGGACAAGCAGATCGACGACGTGTTCGCCAAGTACGTGGAAAAGGCCCAGTAAGTCGAGCCCTGCTCGACTCCACGGCCGCATCCACGCATGGCGTGGATCTACCAACCTCTGCTTCCGGTAGGTGCCGAGCTTGCTCGGCACGCTCTCCATCGGTGATCGCACGCTGCATCCACGCGTGATGTGGATGTGCCGTGCCGGATATCCGCTCCTGGTAGGTGCCGAGCTTGCTCGGCACGCTCTTCGTCGGTGATCGCACACCGCATCCACGCATGGCGTGGATCTACCGTGCCGCATATCCGCTCCTGGTAGGTGCCGAGCTTGCTCGGCACGCTCTTCGCCGGTGATCACAGACCGCATCCACGCGTGATGTGGATGTGCCGTGCCGGATATCTGCTCCTGGTAGGTGCCGAGCTTGCTCGGCACGCTCTTCGTCGGTGATCGCACACCGCATCCACGCATGGCGTGGATCTACCGTGCCGCATATCCGCTTCTGGTAGGTGCCGAGCTTGCTCGGCACGCTTTCCATTGGTGATCGCACGCTGCATCCACGCCATGCGTGGATGCGATGCACTCAGGACGCCGGCCCACTCAAGGTGGTCAGGTCCAGCCCGGCGTCCTGGAAGGCACGCAGGGTAGCCTGCAGGCTGGCCTCGTCATCGCGGGTGCGGACGCCCATGACAGCTTGGTGGCAACGCACTCGATCCGTGCTGCAGGCGATACGGTCCGGCAGCAGCAGCGCGGTCTGTGCGACGAGGATCGCCATGTGCGCCACTTCCTTTCTCGGCTTCGGTTGGCCCCGGTAGAACCGGTCGAACTCAGCACGCAGGTCGGCCACCACGCCGGCATCGCTGCGCGTGCGTGACACGCTGGCCGGAACCAGATAGGTCGGGTGGCCCTCGAGGAAGGCTTGCGCTTCATCGGCCAGCACCGTTTCCAGCACGAAGGCCTGCACCGTGTCAGGAACATAGCCCTCCGCCGCGCGGGCGCCTGCGGGTAGCACCGCGGTGAGCAGCGGGGAACTGGCCAGAAGGATGCGCAGACAGAGGCTGTATTTCATCTTCATTCCTTGAACATCGTGAGCGCGGGAGCAACGTTCCGCGCTTCCGGACGATCTGATCGGGTGGGGCGCGCAGCATAGCGCCCCACCCGAGCGTGTCACGATCGCGTCAGGCTTCGCGCAGGGCCAGTGCCGGTGGCGTATGCAGGATCGCCCGCGTACCCCACCAGCCTGCCAGCAGGCTCAAGCCGATGCCGACCACGCCGCCGATCAGCAGGCCCGGCCACGGCGGCAGCAACGGCAGCTCGAACACCTTCTGCGAAACCACCACGCCGATCGCAGCGGCCGCGCCCACCGCCAGCAACGCCGCCAGCGTGCCCAGCGCACCGAATTCCACCAGTACCGCGCCACGCAGCTGGCGCCGGGTCGCGCCCAGCGTGCGCAGCACCGCGCTGTCGTAGCGGCGTTCACCGGCCGTGGCCTGCAGCGCGGCCAGCAGCACCAGCACGCCGGCCAGCAGACTGAACACCATCACCAGCTGCACCGCCTGTGCCACCCGTTCCATCACATCGCGCACCTGCGAGATCACCGCGTCCACGTCCAGCAGCGACAGGTTCGGCTGCGCGCGTACCAGCTCGCCCAGTCCGGCGGCCTTGCCGGCCGGTAGATGGAATGCCGACAGCAGGTTGTGTGGCGTATCGCCCACCGCATTCGGGTTCAGCAGCACGAAGAAGTTCGGACGGAAAGTGTTCCAGTCGGCCTTGCGCACGCTGGTGACAGTGAACTCGCGTTCCTGCTCGCCCACCGCAATGGTGATGCGGTCGCCGGGATGCACGCCGTAGCGCTTGGCCCAGCCGATTTCCACCGAGGCTTCGGCGGCGGTGCTGTCTGCCTTCCAGAAGGTGCCGTTGACCAGTGTGTTGGCCGGCGGGAAGCTGCTGCGCCAGCTGAAGTTCAACGGCCGGTTCTCGTCGTCGTCATCGCGCTGGCCTTCGCCCTGTGCCGGCTGCCCGTTCTGCTCCGGCGAGCGGTCCACGCGCAGCGGCGGCTTGCCGTTGATCGCGATCAGGCGGCCAGTGGCCATCGGTTCGATGCTGGCGTCGTTGGCGCCGAGTCCACGCAGTGCGGCCAGCACGCTGTCGCGCTGTTCGGGCTGGATGTTGATCAGGAAGTAGTTCGGCGTATCCGCGGGCAGTCGCTCGCGCCACTGCTGCAGCAGGCCGGGGCCGGTCACCGCCAGCAGCAACAGCGCGCACAGCGACAGCGACAGCCCCACCAGCTGCATCACCGCCAGCATCCGGCGCCGGGTCAGCGCGGCCAGACCCAGCCGCCAGTGGCCATGCAGGCGGTGCTGCAGGCCGCGCAGCAGCTGCAGCAGCACGAAGCCGACCACGCCGGCCGCCACCGCCAGCGCGGCCAACCCGCCCAGCACCCACAGCGCCAGCTTGAGATCACCGGTGACCTGCACCGCCAGCAGCAGGCTGGCCGCCAGGGCAGCCACGTAGGCCAGCAGCGAAGCCGGCGGCAGGGCGGCGAAGGAACGGTTGAGCACCCGCATCGGCGGCACCCCGCGCAGGCGCAGCAGCGGGGGCAGGCCGAAGCCGAACAGCAGCAACAGCCCGATGCCGGCACCGGTCAGCGCAGGCATTGCCTCGGGCAGCGGCAGGCGCTGCGGCACCAGGCTGCCCAGCACCTGCACCAGGCCTTCCTGCGCCGCCATGCCCAGGCCGATGCCGAGTGCGCAGGCCGGCACCGCCAGCATCAGCAGCTGCAGTGCCAGACCGGACAGGATGTCGCGCTGGCGCGCGCCCAGGCAGCGCAGGATCGCCACCTGGTCGATGCGGCGCAGGGCGAAGCGGTTCGCCGCCAGCGCCGTGGCAACACCGGCCAGCAATACCGCCAGCAGCGCGCTGAGGCCGAGGAAGCGCCCGGCCAGGTCGAACGCCTGGCGCACGCCACGCTGGGTGTCGTCCACACTCAGCAAGCGCAGGCCCTTCACCTGCGGCAGCAGCCATTGCCGAAGTGCCGCGATCGGCTCTGCTGCTCCGGCGAACATCAGCCGGTAGTTGATGCGGCTGCCCGGACCGAGCAGGCCGGTGCCTTCCACATCGGCGCGGTTGACCAGCAGGGTGGGGGAAAGCGTAAGCAGATCGCCGCCGGTATCCGGCTCGGCCTCGATGATGCCGGCGATGCGCAGCGTGCCAGCGCCGAATTCAAGGTCGTCACCGGCCTTCAGTCCCAGCCCCTGGAGAAGGCGTGGGTCGGCATAGGCCTGGCCCTTGGCCGGCATGCCGGCCTTGTCGATCAGGGCGCCCCCGGGCGTGGCCCGCACCCGCAGCGTGCCACGCAGCGGATAGCCCGCCTGCACCGCCTTGATGCTGGCCATCTGGCTGGCATCGGCGTTGAACAGCACGCTGCCGAAGCTGGCGATACGGGTGTAGGAAAGTCCGCGCCGCTGCGCCTCGTCGGCGAACGCCTGCGGCGGGTCATCGCGCCCGGCGATGCCGAGGTCGCCGCCAAGCATTTCCGCTGCGCTGCCGGTCAGTGCCAGGTTGACCCGGTTCACCAGCGTGCCGACCGCGGTCATCACCGCCACGCCCAGCACCAGCGCGGCGAACACGGTCAGCAGGTCGCCGGCCAGCGCCTCGCGGCGCAGCGCGCGCCACGCGTGCCGCAGCAGGTTCATGCCTGCGCCCCACGCTCGACCGGCAGCAGGCGGCCGTCGTCGATGCGGTGGATGTACTGGCAACGCTGGGCCAGGCGCAGGTCGTGAGTGACCAGCACCAGGGTGGTGCCGCTGCCGGCGTTGAGTTCGAACAGCAGGTCGCTGATGTGCTGGCCGGTGGCGTGGTCCAGCGAGCCGGTCGGTTCGTCGGCGAACAGAATGCGCGGGCGGGTGACGAAGGCACGTGCCAGTGCCACGCGCTGCTGCTCGCCGCCCGACAACTGGCGTGGATAGTGGCGGGCGCGATGGGCCAAGCCGACCTGGGCCAACACTTCATCGACCCGCGCCCGGTCTTCGCGCCCGGCCAGTTCCAGCGGCAGCGCGACATTCTCGGCGGCGGTCAGTGCCGGCAGCAGATGGAAGCTCTGGAACACGAAGCCGACCTCACGCGCGCGCAGCTGGGCGCGGGCCTCCTCGTCCAGCGCCGCCAGGTCCTGGCCGGCCAGCGCAATGCGGCCGCGGCTGGGCAGGTCCAGCCCGGCCAGCAGGCCGAGCAGGGTGGTCTTGCCGGAACCGGAGGCACCGACGATGGCCGCGCTGGTCCCTTCATGGACGGTCAGGGTGATGTTGTCCAGTATGTGGACTTCACCCTCCGGGCCCTGCACGGATTTGCCGACCTGGTCGACGGCGATGGCAACGGACGCGCTGCGGGGGGACAGGCTGTCGATGAGGAGACTCCAATGCGCAAGACGGGATGGAGCCGGCGAGCCGGCGTGATGATGGTGCTGCTGCTAGGGTTCCTGCTGCTGCCTGGGCTGGCGTGTGCCAAAGGTCCGGCTGGCACCGTGCTGGTGCTCGGCGACAGCCTCAGTGCTGCCCACAATATCCCTGCCGACGCCGGGTGGGTGAGCCTGCTGCAGCAGCGGGTCAGGCAGCAGTCGAAAACACCGGCGCGCATCGTCAACGCCAGCATGAGCGGGGAGACCACCGCCGGCGCACTGACCCGCCTGCCGGGCCTGCTGGCGAAGGAAAAGCCGACCGTGGTGGTGATTGCCCTCGGCGGCAATGACGCACTGCGCGGGCTGACCCCGGCGCAGGTGCAGGGCAACCTGGAAAAGATGGTGCAGGCCAGCCAGAAGGCCGGTGCCAAGGTGCTGCTGCTGGGCATCGACGTGCCGCCCAATTACGGGCCAGCCTATCGCCAGCGCCTGGCGGCGGCCTACAAAGCGCTGGCCACGCAGTACAAGGTGCCGCTGCTGCCCTTCCTGCTGGAGGGCGTGGCCCTGCAGCCGGGCATGATGCAGGCCGACGGGCTGCACCCGACCGCACAGGCGCAGCCGAAGGTGCTGGACAACGTCTGGCCGCTGCTCAGACCGCTGCTCTGAACCGTTTGTTTACCTCTTGACGGAACTTCACATCGCGTCCACCGTCGATCCGGCATGTTTCACAAAGCTGAAGTTAGAGGGAATCACATGCGTCAGACGAAGGAGACCTCCGGCTTGGTGCTGGTGGTCGAAGACAACCGCAACATCTCCGAGATGATCGGGGAATACCTGGAAGGTCGCGGCTTCGAAGTCGACTATGCACAGGACGGCCTGGATGGCTACCGCCTTGCGGCGGAGAACAGCTATGACGTCGTGGTGCTCGACTTGATGTTGCCGCGCCTGGATGGCATCGAAGTGTGCCGTCGCCTGCGCAACGATGCGCGCAAGTCCACCCCGGTGCTGATGCTCACGGCACGCGACACGCTGGACGACAAGCTCACCGGCCTCGGTTTCGGCGCCGATGACTACCTGACCAAGCCGTTCGCGATCCAGGAGCTGGAAGCCCGCCTGCGCGCGCTGATCCGCCGCGAGCGTCGCCAGGTGGGTTCGGAAGTGCTGAAGGTCGCCGACCTGGTGCTCGATCCGGTCAGCATGCGTGCCACCCGTGCCGGTACCGAGCTGCAGCTGTCGCCGATCGGCCTGCGCCTGCTGACCATCCTGATGCGCGAATCGCCGCGCGTGGTCACCCGCCAGGAGATCGAACGCGAGATCTGGGGCAACGGCCTGCCGGATTCGGACACCCTGCGCAGCCACCTGTACAACCTGCGCAAGATCATCGACAAGCCGTTCGACCGTCCGCTGCTGCATACCGTGCAGAGTGCCGGCTACCGCATTGCCGACATCGCCCAGCCGATGGCCTGAGCAGGCCCGCGCCGGTGCAGCCGCAGGCCGGGCCGGGCTGCGGCCAGGCACAAGGGCAGGGGATGACCGTCCGGCAGTGCCGCCGGTCATCGCCCGTGCATCCCAACGGCGCGGTGCGCTGCCTATAATCGCAGCGCTCTGACCGGGACCCCGCAATGCCGCACGGCCTGCCGCGCAAGATCCGTATCGCTTTCATCCTGCAGGCAGTGCTGGCCAGCCTGGGCATCCTGCTCGGTGCGTGGCTGGTTTCGCTGGTGATCAAGCACAGCCTGGTCGGCGCCGCCCTGCGCGAGGAGGCGGCGTACTTCTGGACGCTGCACGAGGCCTCGCCGGTGCAGCCGCCACCCAACACCCAGAACATCCGTGGCTACCTGCTGGAAAGCGGGCAGTCGGCCCTGTCGTTGCCGGCCAATCTGCGCAACCTGGAGCCCGGCTTCCACGAACTGCCCAAGGACGACCAGCTGGTGCTGGTCGATGTGCGCCCGGCCGGCCGCCTCTACCTGGTATTCCTGCGTTCGCGTGCGGAGATGCTGGCGTTCTGGTTCGGCATCGTGCCGGTGCTGCTGACCCTGCTGGCGGTGTATGGCGCCAGTTGGGTCACCTATCGTGCTTCCAAGCGCCTGGTATCGCCGGTGAACTGGCTGGCGCGACGCGTCTCGCGCTGGGACCCGGGCCACCCGGAGGCGGCCGACCTGGAGCCGAACAAGCTGCCGGCGGACATGCAGGGCGAAACCCGCCAGCTGGCGGCCGCACTGCATTCGCTGGCCAACCGGGTCAGCGCGCACGTGGCGCGCGAGCGCAATTTCACCCGCGATGCCAGCCATGAACTGCGCACACCGCTGACCGTCATCCGCGTGGCCAGCGACATGGCGCTGGGCGATGACAGCCTGGAGCCGCGCCTGCGCCGCAGCCTGCAGCGCATCCAGCGTGCCGGCCGTGACATGGAGGCGGTGATCGATGCCTTCCTGATCCTGGCCCGCGAGGCCGACGTCGAGCCCCAGGTCGAGCTGTTCGACGTCAACGACATCGTCCGCTACGAAGTGGACAACGCCAACGAACTGCTGGGTACGCGCCCGGTGTCGGTGCACCTGCACAGCGATGGCCCGGTGCAGCTGCATGCGCCGCCGCGGGTGCTGCAGGTGGTGGTCAGCAATCTGGTGCGCAACGCGTGCAGTTACACCGATGAGGGGCGCATCGACGTGCATGTGCACAACGATCGGGTGGTGGTGCGCGATACTGGTATCGGCATGTCGGCCGACGCACTGTCGCGGGCCTTCGAGCCGTTCTACCGCGCCGAGCCGAGCCGCCCGCAGGGCACCGGCCTGGGCCTGTCGATCGTGCGCCGGCTGTGCGACCGCTTCGGCTGGAAGGTCAGCCTGGCCAGCGAGCCGGGTCAGGGCACCGAGGCCACGGTGGTGTTCCGCTGACGCGGCACCTGCTGCCTCGGTAGATGCCGACCTTGGTCGGCGCTTTCAACAGGATTCACGCCGGTGCCCCATGCCAACCAAGGTTGGCATCTACCGGAGCGAGGCCGCAGCCTTCTTCAATCGCACTTCACCTTCGGCGCCAGCGCCTTGGTCCAGATCGCATAGCCGGCCGGGGTCATGTGCAGCATGTCCTCGCGGAACAGCGACGCATCCGGCTGGCCGTCGGTGCCGAGCATCGGCGTGTAGACGTCGGTGAAACCGGTGTTGGGCAGCTTGGCCAGGGCTGCCTTGATCAGCGTGTTGGCCTCGTTGATCGCCGGCAGCAGGTGTGCGCGCGACGGGCTTGGCTTGATCGACAGGTACTCCACCTTCGTCTTCGGCAGGTCGCGATGCACGCGCTGCACGAAGGCAACCACATCGTCGCGCACCTGCACGGCGCTGCGGCCGCTGTTGAGGTCGTTGTCACCGGCGTAGAAGAATACCTTGCACGGTGCATACGGCACCACGATGCGGTCGGCATACCAGGTGCTGTCGCGCACTTCCGAACCGCCGAAACCACGGTTGAACACCGGCTCGCCGGGGAAGTCGGTGGCCAGGCTCTCCCAGAAGCGGATCGAGGAGCTGCCGATGAACTCGATGCCGCCCCGTGGCGGCGGGCTGGCCTGGTCGGCGCTGGCAAAGTGGGCCATGTCGCCGGCCCAGGCCACGTTGGAGACCTGCTCGGGCACGCGCGGCGGCTTGGCCGGGCTCAGCGCCTGGGCCAGGGGGGCGGCGGTCAGCAGGCCCAGCATCAGCAGGCAGGTACGGCGACGGGACATCAGGCGCTCCAGCAGGGAAGGGGAAAGCCATCATAGAAGCTGGGGCGGGCCGGGGCTTGCCCCTGGCAGTCCATTCACCGGGCCGGTGCCGGGATGCGGCTGGCGGCCTTGTGGCAAAATGGCGGCCATCTGCCTATCCCTGTGCACCCATGATTCCCTGCCGTGCGTCTGAGCGGTCGCTGCGCCGCGCCCCTGTTGCTGGATGTTCCACCCGTGGCTGATCAGTTCGGCCATCTGCCCCGCGGCCCGCGCCGCATCTTCCAGGCCGCCCGCTGGTCCTGGCAGGGCCTGCGCGCCGCCTGGCTGCATGAGTCCTCGTTCCGGCTGGAGGTCTACCTGCTGATCCTGCTGACCCCGGTTGCGGTCTGGCTGGGCCAGACCCCGGTCGAGCGCGCGCTGCTGATCGGCTCGATGCTGCTGGTGCTGGCGATGGAACTGGCCAACTCGGCCATCGAGGCGGTGATCGAACGTTACGGCAGCGAGATCCACGAGCTGGCCGGCCGCGCCAAGGACATGGGTTCGGCGGCGGTCTTCGTGCTGATGATGAACGTGCTTCTGTGCTGGGCGCTGGTTGTGGTCCCGCATGCAATGGCCGGCAATTACGGCTGATCCCCATTCCCCCACTGCCCTGAAGAGTTTCCATGTCCTTTGAGTTCCTCGCCGACCCCAATGCCTGGGTGACCCTGTTCACCCTGAGCGCACTGGAAATCGTGCTCGGCATCGACAACCTGGTGTTCATTTCCATCGCGGTCAGCAAGTTGCCGGAAGAGCGTCGCCCGTTCGCGCGCAAGCTCGGCATCGCCGTGGCCTGCATCACCCGCATCGCCCTGCTGGTGTCGCTGGCCTATCTGGCGCACATGTCCGCCAACCTGTTCACCGTGGCTGGTATGGGCATCTCCATCCGCGACCTGGTGCTGATCGTCGGTGGCCTGTTCCTGATCATCAAGGGCTACATGGAGATCAAGGAACTGATCACCGGTGGCGAAGACGAGAACCCGGCCACCAGCAAGGCCTCGGGTGTATTCGGCATGGTCATCCTGCAGATCGCCATCATCGACATCGTGTTCTCGCTGGACTCGGTGATCACCGCCGTCGGCATCGCCGATCACATCCCGGTGATGGTCGCCGCCATCCTGCTGTCGGTGCTGGTGATGCTGCTGGCCGCCAACCCGCTGGGCCGCTTCATCGACGCAAACCCGACCGTGAAGATGCTGGCACTGGCCTTCATCCTGCTGATCGGTGCGGTGCTGATCCTGGATGGCCTGGACGTGCACGTGCCCAAGCCCTACATCTATGCCGCCATGGGCTTCTCGGTGCTGGTGGAATGGCTGAACCTGCTGATGCGCCGCCGCGCACGCGATCACCACGTGCCGGGTGCTGGCGACTGGTAAGCAGATCACAGGCAAATGTGTCTCCCAGAACCCCCGGCCAGCGCCGGGGGTTCTGCGTTATGGGACCCATTGGGCTCGCCGGGCCATGCCCGACGGGGAGGTTCCCGCCAGCTGTGAATTGAGGTCAACAGTGTTTTCCCGGGGCGAGGCTTAATCCGCGGCAGCAAAGCGCGCAGGCTACGCGCTCTTTTCCAGGACCTGCCCCACGCAGGATGACCCCATGAACTCCAGAGCCGCCTTGTTGGCCCTTGCCGTCGGCGCCTTCGCCATCGGCACCACTGAATTCGCGCCGATGGGCCTGCTGCCCGTCATTGCCGACGGCGTCGGCGTGAACATTCCCACCGCCGGCATGCTGATCACCGCCTATGCCGTGGGCGTGATGCTGGGCGCGCCGGTGATGACCCTGCTGATGGGACGGTTTGGCAAGCGCACCGCGCTGATGCTGCTGATGTCGATCTTCGTGGTCGGCAACCTGCTCTCGGCACTGGCCCCGAACTACGGCCTGCTGTTGCTGTCGCGTCTGGTCACCAGCCTCAATCACGGTGCCTTCTTCGGCATCGGTGCGGTGGTTGCCGCCAGCCTGGTGCCGAAGGACAAGCAGGCTGCCGCCGTGGCCACCATGTTCATGGGCCTGACCATCGCCAACATCGGCGGTGTGCCGCTGGCCACCTGGGTGGGCCAGCAGCTGGGCTGGCGTCTGTCCTTCGCCGGTACTGCGGTGCTGGGCCTGGTCGCGATCACCGCGCTCGGCCTCGCGCTGCCGGCATCCGCTCCGGGGCCGCGCCCGGACGTGCGCCGCGAACTGAGAGCGATCCTGCAGCCGCAGGTGCTGCTGGCGATGGCTACCACCGTGCTTGGCGCCGGCGCGATGTTCACCCTCTATACCTACGTGGCACCGGTGCTGACCGAACTGACCGGTGCCTCCAACGCCTTCATCGCGATGTCGCTGGCGCTGATCGGTATCGGCTTCACCTTCGGCAACGGCATCGGTGGGCGCATGGCCGACTGGTCGCTGGATGGTGCCACCCGCATCCTGCTGGCGGTCCTGGCCGTGTTGATGTTCGTGCTGCCGCTGGCCTTCATGAATCACGCCACGGCGGCGCTGGGCGTGCTGCTGTTCGGTGCGGCGACTTTCGCCATCGTGCCGCCGTTGCAGATCCGGGTGATGCAGGCGGCCAGCGAGGCGCCGGGACTGGCGTCGTCGATCAACGTCGGTGCGTTCAACCTGGGCAATGCCGTGGGTGCGGCGCTGGGCGGTGCGGTGATCAGTTCGGGCCTGGGCTACGCCGCGATTCCGGTGGCCGGTGGCCTGCTGGCGGCCTCGGGGTTGCTGCTGGCGTGGCTGGGGCGTCCGCGCACTGCGGTGGCCGAGGCTTGCTGAGTGATGTGGGGTTCCGGCAGGGCTGCGCCCTGCACCCGCCGAAGCAACAGCAACAGCAAAAGCCTGCATTCCGTGGGTTGGCGGGGTGGGTCCGGTTGCGGGGGACGCCGTGAATCCGTCCATGGAGGCTTGGCCGCGGCATCCATGCCGCGGACACCCCCGCAATCGGACCCACCCCGCCTTCGACAGTTTTCCGCGGTCTGTCGGAACGTCGTTCTGCTTTGGTAGGTGTCGACCTTGGTCGACACGAATGCCTGAAGAACCGGCTTTTGCTTTTGTTTTTTTCTTTGTGATCTTCCCGCGGTGCGCAGGAAATTGTCCGTGGCCGGGGGGGGGGGGGGGGGGGGGGGGGGGCGGGGGGCGCCCCGGGGGGGGGGGGGGCGGGGCCCCGCCCCCCCCCCCCCCCCCCCCCCCCCCCCCCCCCCCCCCCCCCCCCGGCCACCCCCAGAGAACCAGCAAACAACCACCGCGGAGGGGGCGGCGCCCGATGGCCGGTCTTTCACCCGAACCATGGCATGCTCGGCGCCAAGCCCACCCGGAACCTCCGCCATGCGCCTGTTCACCCGTGTCCTGCCCCTGATGCTGTTGGCCTCCCTGCTCTCCGGCTGCGGCTACAACGCCATCCAGCAGAAGGATGAAGCGGTCAAGGCCAGCTGGTCGGAGGTCATCAACCAGTACAAGCGCCGCGCCGACCTGGTGCCCAACCTGGTGCAGACCGTGAAGGGCTTCGCCAGCCAGGAAGAGCGCGTGCTGACTGAAGTGACCAACGCCCGTTCGCGTGTCGGCCAGATCAACGTCAATGCCGACGACGAAGCCTCGCTCAAGCAGTTCCAGCAGGCCCAGGGCGAACTTGGCAGCGCGCTGTCGCGGCTGCTGGTGGTCACCGAGAACTACCCGGAGCTGAAGTCGAACCAGAACTTCCGCGACCTGCAGGCGCAGCTGGAAGGTACCGAGAACCGGGTCACCGTCGCCCGCGGCCGTTACATCCAGCAGGTGCAGGACTACAACACCTACATCCGCTCGTTCCCGCAGGTGATCACCGCCAAGATCTTCGGCTACAAGACCAAGCCGAACTTCACCGTGGACAACGAAGCGCAGATCTCCAACGCGCCGGCGGTCGATTTCGGCAACGCGCCGCAGCAGCAGCCGGCACCGCAGCCGGGGACCTGATCGATGCGCCTGGCCTCTGCGCTGCTGGCCCTGCTGCTGTGGCTGCCGCTGGCCTCGCATGCGCAGCAGCTGGCGCCGGTTCCTGCGCTGGATTCGCCGGTGGTCGATACCACCGGCACGCTGGACGCCACGCAGAAGCAGGCGCTGGTGCAGCAGGCGATCGAACTGCAGCAGCGCAAGGGCAGCCAGCTGCAGGTGCTGGTGGTGCCGACCACCCAGCCGGAGGACATCGCGCAGTACACCACGCGGGTCTTCGACCAGTGGCAGATCGGCCGCAAGGGCGTGGATGACGGGGTGCTGCTGGTGGTGGCCAAGGACGACCGGCGCGTGCGCATCGAGCCGGGCTACGGTCTGGAAGGCGCCATTCCCGATGCCATCGCCAACCGGGTCATCCAGGAATACCTGGTGCCGCGCTTCCGCAGCGGCGACTACGCCGGTGGTATCACCGACGCCACGGCGGTGCTGGTCAAGCTGATCGACGGCGAAACGCTGCCTGCACCGGTCAGTGGCCATCGCGGGCGGGAGCCTGGCGGTGGCGGCGATACCTGGTTGCTGGCGTTGTTCATCGGTGTGTTCGCCGGCAGCATCCTGCGCGGCGTGTTCTCGCGCGTGCCGCGCCCGCTGCGCGGCCTGCTCGGCGGTGCCGGTGCGGCGCTGGCGGCGTTCCTGTTCACGTCCACGCTGCTGGCCAGTGGCCTGGCAGGCGTCGTAGGGCTGATCGTGGCCATGCTCTCCGGTCATCCGGGCCGCTTTGCCGGTGGCGGCGGCTGGGGCGGTGGCAGCTGGGGCGGCGGAGGCGGCTTCGGTGGGGGCGGTGGATTTGGTGGTGGTGGCGGCTGGGGTGGCGGTGGTGGCCGCTCCGGTGGTGGCGGTGCTTCGGGGGGCTGGTGATGATCCAACGTCTATGTCGGCACGTGTTTTCGCCGTCGGTACGGCGCGCATTCCCGCCCGCCACATTGCAGGCGATCACCGAGGCCATCGCGGCCGGTGAGCAGCGCCACGGTGGGCAGGTGATGTTCGCGGTGGAAGCGGACCTGCCGCTGGGGGCGCTGTGGCACAGGGTGACCCCGCGCCAGGCCGCCGAGCATGCCTTTGCCCGCCTGCGCACCTGGGATACCACCCACAACAACGGTGTACTGATCTACCTGCTGCTGGCCGATCACGCGATCGAGATCGTTGCCGACCGGGGCCTGCACGGCCGGGTCAGCCCGGCACAGTGGCAGCGGGTCTGCACCCACCTGCGCGAGGGCCTGCGTGGTTCCCATCCGGTGGAAGCGCTGCAGGATGCCATCGACGAGGTCTCCAGCCTGATCGAAGGGCACTTTCCGGCCTCGACGCGGTCGAACGATGACGCGTTGCCGAACTCGCCCCAGCTCCTTGGTTGAGCCGGGGCGGCACTGGCCCGAGAATAGGCGTTCAACCGTAAGGCACCTTCCATGATCTATTTCCACGACATCGACCCCATCGCCCTCTCGCTGGGGCCGATCAAGGTGCACTGGTACGGCATCATGTACCTGCTCGGCTTCACTGCGGCCTGGCTGCTGGGCCGCAAGCGCATCGCTGACGGGCGCCTGCCGGGTGTCGATGCCAACGGCTTCTCCGACCTGCTGTTCTACGCCATGCTCGGCGTGGTGCTGGGCGGGCGCATCGGCTACATGCTGTTCTACGCGCTGGGCGATTTCCTGCACAACCCGCTGCTGCTGTTCAAGGTGTGGGATGGCGGCATGAGTTTCCACGGCGGCCTGCTGGGCGTGATTGCCGCCTGCTGGTGGTGGTCGCGCAAGCACAAGCTGCATTTCTTCGACACCATGGACTTCATGGCGCCGCTGGTGCCGCTGGGCCTGGGCTTCGGCCGTATTGGCAATTTCATCGGTGCCGAGCTGTGGGGCAAGTACACCGACGGTAGCTGGGGCGTGGTGTTCCCGTCCGGCCTGCCGGCCCCGCTGAACCAGCTGGACCATGCGACGCTGCAGGCGCAGTTCGCCACCGGCGCGCTGAATCAGTTCGCCCGCCATCCCTCCCAGCTGTATGAAGCGTTCCTGGAAGGGCTGGTGATGTTCGTGGTGCTGTGGACGGTGTCGGCCAAGCCGCGTCATCGCTACCTGGTCGGTGGCCTGTTCGCGCTGATGTACGGCCTGTTCCGCTTCGCGGTGGAGTTTGTGCGCATGCCCGACAACGGCGTCTACGTGGCCTTCGATTGGCTGACCCGTGGCCAGATCCTCAGCCTGCCGCTGATCGCCTTCGGCCTGGTGCTGCTGGTGATGTCGCGCCGCGCGCCGGTACTGCAGCCGCAGCCGCCGGTAGCTGCCGAGGGCAAGGCATGAAGGCTTACCTGGACCTGCTCTCGCACGTGCTGGAACACGGCGCCGAGAAGAGCGATCGCACCGGCACCGGCACCCGCAGCGTGTTTGGCTGGCAGATGCGCTTCGACCTCAACGAAGGCTTCCCGCTGGTCACCACCAAGAAACTGCACCTGCGCTCGATCATCCACGAGCTGCTGTGGTTCCTGAAGGGCGACACCAACATCGGCTACCTGAAGGACAACCAGGTGCGGATCTGGGACGAGTGGGCCGACGAGAACGGCGACCTCGGCCCGGTCTACGGCAAGCAGTGGCGTAGCTGGGCTACCGCCGATGGCGGCGAGATCGACCAGATGCAATGGCTGGTGGACGAGATCAAGCGCAACCCCGACTCGCGCCGGCTGGTGGTCAGCGCCTGGAACGTGGGCGAGCTCTCGCAGATGGCGCTGATGCCGTGCCACAATCTGTTCCAGTTCTACGTGGTGGATGGCAAGCTCAGCTGCCAGCTCTACCAGCGCAGCGGCGACATCTTCCTCGGCGTGCCGTTCAACATTGCCAGCTACGCGCTGCTGACTCACATGGTGGCGCAGGCCACCGGCCTGGGCGTGGGTGACTTCGTGCACACGCTGGGCGATGCGCACCTGTATTCGAACCACTTCGAGCAAGCGCGCGAGCAGCTGTCGCGTGAACCGCGCGCGCTGCCGACGCTGTGGTTGAACCCGGAGGTGACCGACCTGTTCGGCTTCCAGTTCGACGACATCCGCATCGACGGCTACGATCCGCATCCGGCCATCAAGGCGCCGGTGGCGGTATGAGTACCCGCCTGATTTCCAGGGGCCTGCTGGCGCTGTGCGGCCTGCTGCCGCTGGCCATGGTGCAGGCCGGACCGGCCGATGCGCTGTCGTTGGCCAGGCAGGTCAATGAGCAGATCGTGCACAAGCACATGCGCGAGGAAGTGCAGGCGTTCGCCGGAGCATTCAACGGCAGCACGATGCTGCCCCAGGATGTTCCGGAAGGCTGCCGGGCGCAGATGCGTGAGGCGGTAACCGGCATGTACACGGCGATGACCGAGCACCTGAAGGCGGGCGTCGAGAACCCGGCGTATCAGCGTGAGCTTGAACAGGGTCTGGCCACCGTCTATTCCAACGACCAGCTGAAAGCGTTCCTGGCGCGCGGGGCCAGCGACGATATCGCTGCGCTGTCGGCAGAGATCCTGTCGGGACCGGGCCTGAAGGAGATCGAAGAGGCGCAGAAGCAGAAGATCCTCGCTGGCCTGGATGAGCAGACCACGTCCAGCCCTGCGCTGGCTGCGGCGTTGCAGGCCGCCAGTGCCGCAAACGCTGCCTGCGAACGCCTGCAGATCGACGCCAGCTGAGGAGGTGGTAGCAATGAAGCTGTCGATGATCGTGGCGCTGGACCGCAACCGTGGCATCGGCCAGGGCAATGCCATGCCCTGGCACCTGCCGGATGATTTCAAGCATTTCAAGGCGCTCACCCTGGGCAAGCCGATCCTGATGGGGCGCAAGACCGCCGAGTCGATCGGCCGCGTGCTGCCGGGGCGGACCAACCTGGTGCTGACCCGCAGCGGCCAGGTGCCATTCGAGGGCATGCGTGCGGTGGCGTCGCTGGACGAAGCGAAGTTGATTGCCGAAGGCGAGGGCGCCAGCGAGCTGTGCATCATCGGCGGCGGCGAGATCTTCCACCAGCTGCTGGAGCAGGCCAGTGACCTGTACCTGACCTGGGTGGATGCCGAAGTCCCCGCCGATACCCATTTCCCCGAAGTGGACGTGCAGGACTGGCGGGAAGTGAGCAGCGAGCCGCACCCGGCCGACGAACGTCACGCGTACGCGTTCCGCTTCGTGCACTACGTGCGCCGCTGATCGCTGCGCATCTGTAGAGCCGAGCCATGCTCGGCTGCTGTTGCCGGACACATCCCGTAGCCGAGCATGGCTCGGCTCTACAGGATTGCCTACGGCATTCGGTAATGCCCGATGATCGTGTGCTGGAACAACAGGTTCTCTTCCCGCGTGCCGCGCGCGATGTTGTGCAGCACCAGCGGCGTGCCATCGGCCAGCTGCCGGTCGGAGACGATGCCCACATGCAGCAGGCCGTTGCCGTTGAGCTTCCAGGCAACGATGTCACCGGCCGCATAGTCGGTGGCGAGGGCGGTGATCGGTTGCTGCCAGCCCTGCCGTTCGAACCAGCGCATCAGGTTCGGTACACGACGATGATCGATGTTGCGGTCCGGCCGTGACAGGCCCCAGATCGCCGGATAGGCACTGAAGTTGCCGCGCATGTCTTCATGCACGCGTGCCTGCAGGTCCATGCCCTGGCTGCGCAGGGCGCGCACCACCACATCGGTGCACACGCCGCGATCCAGTGGCACGTCTCCGCCGGGATAGGCCAGCACTTGATAGGCAGGGTCGTAGCGGGTGGTGACGCCGATCTGCGCGCGCGCCGCAGCCACCAGTGGCGGCGAAGGCGCCTGTGGTGGCGTCGGTGTGCGTTCAGCGCTGTCCGCAGCCGTTGGAGCAGTCGGCGAGCCGGGCTGGCAGCCGCTGGCCAGGGCCAGCGTCAGCAGCAGCACCGTCCATGGTGCCCAGCCGTGCCGCGTCATGCCTGCGGCGGGGTGCTGTTGTTGTTGGGACCGCCGGAGCCACCACCACCAGCGCCACCACGGCGACGACGACGGCGCGGGCCGCGGTTGCCCGGGTTGGTGGCCGGAGCATTGCCGCCGCCCTGTTCCTTGCCCTGCGCCGGTGCAGCCGGGCGCTCGTGCGCCGGGCGCGCTGGCGGGCGGGCGTTGGGCACGGGTGCCGGTACATCGCGGCCTGGCACCTGCACCACGCGCAGTTCATCGGTATCGAGCTGGATCGCGGTCAGCTTGCCGCCCCAGACCGCGCCGGTGTCGATGGCGTGCACGCCCTGGGTGATGGTCAGGCCCAGCGCCGACCAGTGGCCGCAGACGACCTTGAGGTCACGCTCGACCCGGCCCGGCACTTCGAACCAGGGATACAGCCCCTGTTCCTGGGTGCCCGGCGTGCCCTTGTCCTCGATGCCGATACGCCCGCGCGGGGTGCAGTAGCGCATGCGGGTGAGCACGTTGATGATCGCGCGCGAGCGGTCGTAGCCGGACAGGTTCGGTGCCCAGCTCGGCTTGTCGCCGTACATGTTGCGGAACAGCTTGCGGTAGCCGGCGCCGTGCAGCTGTACCTCGACTTCGGCTGCATGCTTCTCGGCCATCTGCGTGGTCCACTTCGGCGCCAGGCCGGCGTGCACCATCATCCAGCCCAGCTCGCGGTCCACGTGCACCAGCTTCTGCAGGCGCAGCCAATCCAGCAGTTCGTCGCGGTCCTCGGCCTGCACGATGCGCAGCAGGTCCGGGTTGACCTTGCGCTGTTCCTCTTCGGTGCGCGCACCGACGGCCAGCAGCGAAAGGTCATGGTTGCCCAGCACCACCACGCTGTGCTCGCGCAGCGAATGCACCAGCCGCAGCGTTTCCAGTGACTGGCCACCGCGGTTGACCAGGTCGCCGCAGAACCACAGGGTGTCCTGCGCCGGGTCGAAACGGATCTTCTCCAGCAGTCGCTGGGTGACGTCATAGCAGCCCTGCAGGTCGCCGATCGCCCACACACTCATCGTTCGGCCTCCGTGTCAGTGCAGGGTACGCGGGATGGCCAGCACGAAAGGTGCGACCGGCGCGGCAAATTCGGTGCCGTCGTCGGCGACCATGTCGTAGTGGCCCTGCATGGTCCCGTGATCGGTCCCCAGCATGACACCGGACGTGTAATGGAAGTCTTCACCGGGACGCAGGCGCGGCTGCTCGCCGATCACCCCGTCACCATCGACGTGCTCGACGCGGCCGTTGGCATCGGTGATGCGCCAGTGGCGTGCGACCAGGCGCGCGGCAACACGCCCCTGGTTGTGGATGCGGATCGTGTAGGCGAACGCATAGCGCCCGTCTTCCGGCGCGGATTGATCGTCGAGGAAGCGCGGTGCGACTTCGACGGAGATGGCATAAACGTCAGCGTCTTCCATACCGGCAGTGTAATCAGGAGGCATTGGCCAAAGCGATGAATTCGGCCACGTCCAGCTGTTCGGCGCGGGCATCGGGACGCACGCCGGCGGCAACGAACTGTTCAGCGGACACCACGTTGTTCAGGGCGTTGCGCAGGGTCTTGCGGCGCTGCCCGAAGGCGGCCTTGACCACCTCGGCGAAACGCTTGTGGTCGTGGATGTTGATCGTGGCCGGGTCACGCGGCACCAGCCGCACCACGGCCGAATCGACCTTCGGCGGCGGCCGGAACGCGCCCGGCGGCACCACGAACAGCGAGGTCACCTGGCAGTAGGCCTGCAGCATCACGCTGAGCCGGCCGTACACCTTGCTGCCGGGGCCGGCGGCCATGCGGTCGACCACTTCCTTCTGCAGCATGAAGTGCATGTCGCGGATCACCGCCGCATGTTCCAGTGCATGGAACAGGATCGGCGAGGAGATGTTGTAGGGCAGGTTGCCGACCAGGCGGATCGGCTGGCCGGCAGCCAGCTCGGTGAAGTCCACGCGCAGCACGTCGCGGTGGACGATGGTCAGCTCGCCCAGCGGCTCGGCGGCGGCGGTCAGCGGCGCGATCAGGTCGCGGTCGAACTCGATCACCGTCAGTTTCGGATGCACGCGCAGCAGCGGCAGGGTGATCGCGCCCTGGCCGGGGCCGATCTCGACCAGGCGGTCACCGTCTTTCGGGTTGACCGCCATCACGATCTTGTCGATGTAGTGGCGGTCGGCCAGGAAATGCTGGCCAAGCTGCTTCTTGGCCGGGGCGGTGAACACCGGGCCGGAGGGGGAATGCGGGGAATTCATGCGCTCAGTGTACGTTGCCGCGCAAGCTGCGCACACAACGTCGTTGCCGCCTGCAGGCTGGAAGGATCGGCAATGCCGCGGCCGGCAAGGTCCAGCGCGGTGCCATGGTCCACCGCCACGCGCGGGTAGGGCAGACCCAGGGTCAGGTTCACCGCCTGCTCGAAGCCCGAATACTTCAGCACCGGCAGGCCCTGGTCGTGGTACATCGCCAGCACGGTGTCGAAGCCTGCCAGCTTGGCCGGCAGGAAGGCGGTATCGGCCGGCAGCGGCCCGATCAGGTCCATGCCCTCCGCGCGCAGGCGCTGCAGCAGCGGGATGACCAGGTCCAGTTCCTCGCGGCCCAGATGACCGTCTTCACCGGCATGCGGGTTCAGGCCGAGCACGGCGATGCGTGGCGCGGGCAGGCCGAATTCGCGGCGCAGCGCAGCGTGCACGGTGCGCAGGGTGTGTTCCAGGCCGGGCGCGGTGATCGCGTCGGCCACCTCGCGCAGTGGCAGGTGGGTGGTGGCCAGGGCCACGCGCACGATGTGGTTGGCCAGCATCATCACCACCTTCACCCCGGCCTGGTCGGCCAGCAGTTCGGTGGTGCCGCTGTAGGCGATGCCGCCTTCGTTGATGACCGCCTTGTGCACCGGGCCGGTGACTACGCCGTGCAGTTCGCCGGACAGGCACGCCTGGCCGGCACCGAGCAGGGCGCCGATGACGGCGCCGGCATTGGCCGGATTGGCCTGGCCGAAGTGGCTGGGCACGGCATTGGCCACCACGCGCACACGCAGATCGCCGCGGACGCGTGCTTCGGCGTCCTCGGGCAACAGCTGCAGGGGCAGGTTCAGCGCGGCCGCGGCCGCGCGCAGGGTATCCGGGTCGGCGAAGGCCAGCAGCCGGCAATCTTCACGCGGCTGCTGTACGAGGCGGACACACAGCTCCGGGCCGATCCCGGCGGGCTCGCCCGGTACCAGAGCGAGCTCGGGGCGCATCGGTCAGGACTGCGGCGGCGTGGCCGTGTTTTCCGCGCGGTCGCCGCTGCGGAAGCTGACGTAGGCTTCGCCACGCAGTTCCTGCAGGAAGCGGTTGTACTCGTCTTCCAGCTTGCGGCGGCCGATGGTCTCGCGGACCTGGGCACGCTGGTTGTCAGTGGTCACGTCGGTCTGGCGGGTGCCCACGCGCTGCACGATGTGCCAGCCGGCATCGGTGCGGAACGGCTGGCTGACGCCACCGTCCTGGATGCCGGACACCTGCTGGCCGAACGCCGGACCGAACGCGTCGGCCGGGAACCAGCCCAGATCGCCGCCCTGGCCCTTGCTGTTGTTGTCCTCGGAGGACTCCTTGGCCACGGTCTCGAAGTCCGCGCCACCGGCGATGCGGGCACGCAGGGTATCGATCTTGGCCTTGGCGGCAGCGTCGGTCTGGTGATCGTCCACGCGCACCAGGATGTGGCGGCCGTGGTACTCGGTGACCGTGTGCTCGCCACCGCTGGCGGCGCTGGCATCACGCACTTCCACCAGCTTCAGCAGCTGGAAGCCGCTGGGGCCGCGGATCGGGCCGACCACTTCGCCGGGCTTCATCTTTTCCATCATCTGCGCGAAGGCCTGCGGAATTTCGTCCAGGCTGCGCCAGCCCAGGTCGCCGCCTTCCAGCGCGTTGGGGCTGTCCGAATAACGCACGGCGGCGGCGTTGAAGTCCAGCTCACCCTTGTCCAGCAGGGCCTTCACGCCTTCGGCCTTCTTCTGGCCGGTGGCGATCTGGTCGGCGTTGGAGCCGTCGGGCAGGGCGATCAGGATGTGCGCCAGGTGGTACTGGTTGCCAACCGTGGCCTGCTGCTTCAGGGCGGCGTCGACTTCGCCCTCGCTGACGCTGATGCGGCTCTGCGCGAAGCTCTGGCGCAGGCGCTGCACGGTGATTTCATCGCGCACCGAAGCGCGGAAATCGTTGAAGTCGATGCCGTCGTGGGCCAGGCGCTGGCGCAGTGCATCCAGGTTCGAGCCGTTCTGCTGGGCGATGGCATTCATCGCCTGGTTCAGCTCCTGGTCGCTGACGCGGATGCCGCTGCCCTGGGCGCGGGCCACCTGCAGCTTGACCAGCACCAGGCGCTCGAGCACCTGGCGGCTGAGTACGTCTTCCGGCGGCAGCTGGTTTTCACGGCCGGCGTACTGCGCCTTGATGTTGGCGATCGCACGCTGGAGCTCGCTCTGCAGGATCACGTCCTCGTCGACGACGGCGGCGATGCGGTCCAACGGCTGCGCCTCCTGCGCGAGCACCTGCAGGGGGGCGGACACGCTGGACACCGCCAGCAGGGAGGCGAGAAGAACGGGGAAGCGCTTGGTCATGGGATCTGATTCGGATCGTAGTCATCCCGGGTCGCCCCGGTGTTGCTGGGCGGCACGAGATAGAGGTCGTCGCGGTTGTAGCCGAGGATAGCACGGCGCAGCGTACGGTCCGTGTCCTGGCCGATGGAGCTGAGGCCCTTGAGGACGAACTCCAGCTGGATGGAATTGTTCATGTCGCCTTCGCGGTTGCGCACGTAGCGGCGGGCCACTGCACGCACGGCCAGGCAGCAGCTGTCCCACTGCACGCCGGCGATGATCTCCAGCGGTTCCTTGTCCTGCAGCGAGTAGTAATACCGGCCCACCAGGCTCCAGCGCGCATTCAGCGGGTACAGGAACGACAGGTCGGCCTGCTCCAGCAGGGTCCGGTCATGCTTGTTGGCGGTTGCCGGGGCGCCGGCATTGATGCGGTAGCGGTAGCTGAGGTTGATCACGCCATCGTTGGGCATCAGATAACGGGCGCGGACGCTGGCCAGATCCTCGCGCTTGTACTTCGGGTCCCACTGGTAGGTGGCGCCCAGGGTCCAGCGGTCGTTGATCATGTAGTTGCCGTCGGCGATCCACGCCGACTTGCCCTTCTCCACCGGCGCGCCGCCCGGCGTGGTGCTCACCCGCGATTCGTCGAAGTACTGGATCTGGCCGATCGCGGCCGAGAAGCGTTCCTTGCCGGTGGTCTGGTCGATGAAGCGGGTGCCCAGTGCCAGGGTCAGCTGGTTGGCATCGTTCTGGCGGTCGGCGCCGGTATAGCGCGAGTCGCGGAACAGCTGGCCCCAGCTGAAGGTGAAGTCACGGGTGTCGAAGATCGGCAGCTCGTCCTGGTTGCGGTAGGGCGTGCGCAGGTAGAACAGGCGCGGCTCCAGGGTGTGCAGGAACGACTTGCCGCGGATGGTGGTCTCGCGGTCGAAGAACAGGCCGGCATCGAGGCTGCCGATCGGCAGGCTGCGGCTGGGCGAGGTATTGCCGCGCAGCTGCTCGGGCGTGGCGGTGTTCGGATCGATGCCCTGGGAGGTGAGCACGGTACGGCGGACGCTGTCGGCCAGGCCGCGATCCAGGTCATAGGCGGTGTAGCGGTAGGCCAGGGTCGGGGTTACGTACCAGGCTGCGCCACTGATCGGGAACGACACGTAGGGCTTCACGTCCAGGCGCGAGCCACCGAACATCCGCTGCACCTGCCCGTTGCGGGTGTACTGCAGGTCGGTGCCGGCACTGGCGTCGTACTTGAAGTTGACGTCGTCGTGGGTGAAGCGCACCGCTTCGGTGTAGATGCCGGTTTCCAGCCACGGCAGCACCGGCTTGTTCCAGTTGAAGAACAGGCGTGGCTCGCGGTTGTAGGGCAGGGCGCGCTCGTCGAGGGTGTAGTCGGTCAGCTGCCAGCGGTCGGCCATGATGCCGGCCGTCCAGTTCTGGCCGGTGCCGTACAGGCCGATGGTGCTCTGCAGGTTGGAGGCGGTCACCCCCACCAGGCGGTTGGCGAAGTCCTCGACATAGCGTTCGTCGCTCACCCAGGCCAGGTTGGCGCGGGCCTGCCAGTGGCTGTTCACGTTGTGGTAGCCGTCGAACATCACCCGGCCGCGGTCGCGGTCGCGCAGCTTGTCGTTGGGCATGTAGCTGGTCAGCACCTCGCCACGGCCGCCGTTGTAGAGGTAGCGGAACTCGTTGTCGAGCAGCAGGCCGCGCCGGCTCATGTAGCGCGGGGTCAGGGTGTCGTCGTAGTTCGGCGCCAGGTTGAAATAGATCGGCTGCGCATAATCGAAGCCATTGCGCCCGGACATGCCCAGCTGCGGGAACAGCAGGCCGGTCTTGCGGCGGTCATCGATCGGGAACTTGAAGTAGGGCGCCCACAGCACCGGCACCTTGCCGATGCGCAGCACGGCGTTGCGGGCCGTGCCGAAGCCTTCGTCGTTGTCCACTTCGATCTGCGGCGCCGACAGCTTCCATACCGGCTGCGACGGGTCGCAGGTGGTGTAGGTGGAGCGGTGCATCTGGCCGACCGCGCCCTGCAGGTCGACCGACTCGGCATCACCGTTGCCCCGGCGCGACACCAGCTGGTACTTGATGTCGGAGATCTTGTGGGTGTCGCTTTCCTGGTTGCCTTCGGCGCGCTTGGCGACCATCCGGATCGACCCGTCCTGGTAGCGGACATTGCCGTCGGCGATGTAGTTGCCGGTCTCGGTGTCGAAGCTGAGCTTGTCGGTACCGACGAACTGGTCACCCCGGCGCAGCGCCACGTTGCCCTCGTACTGCGGCACCGTGGTGGTGCCCAGCAGCTGGTCGCCTTCGATGTCGGTCGGCTGGTTCTCGCGGGCGGCCGCGGCAGCAGCCTTGTCCTGGGCCGGGACCGGGGTGGGGGCGTCGGTGAACGCGGGAATGACGTCGGTGGCCGGGCACAGGCCCCAGTTGAGCGGCTTATCATCGGCCATCGCCGGCAGGCTGATGGCGATGCTCAGAGGCAGGGGAAGCAGGCGGAGGGCTCGGCGCACGCGGTTCGGATTCGGGCGAAAACGGACGGTAGCTTGCCCCATCCCTTGCATAGGGGCAATGAAGGGCGCCGGAGCCTGCCGGTTCGGGTTCATCCGGCGGAGGCACCCGCAGAGGGGGTGATCAGGGCCTGGACATGGGCCACGCTGCACTCGGCCAGGGCCTGCAGGTCGTAGCCGCCCTCCAGCATCGAGACCACCCGGCCGGCGGCGTGACGGCGTGCCAGCGCATGCAGTTCACGGGTGATCCAGGCGAAATCGTCGGTCTCCAGCATCAGGTCCGCCTGCGGGTCGCGCAGGTGGGCGTCGAAGCCGGCGGAGATCAGCAGCAGCTGCGGACGGAAGTCGTCGATGGCTGGCAGCATCTCGTCGGCCCAGACGTTGCGGAAGCGGAAGCCGCCGCTGCCCGGTGGCAACAGGATGTTCATCAGGTTGCCGGCACCGCGGTCGCGGCGCAGGCCGGAATTGGGGAACAGCCCGGCCTGGTGGGTGCTGTAGTAGGAGACCCGGGCATCGTGCTGGAAGATGTCCTGGGTGCCATTGCCGTGGTGGACGTCGAAGTCGACCACCGCGATACGCTCCAGTCCGTGGCGGTCGCGGGCATAGGCGGCGGCGATGGCGATGTTGTTCAGCAGGCAGAAGCCCATCGCCGTGCTGCTGGTGGCGTGGTGGCCCGGCGGGCGTACCGCGCAGAAGGCCAGCGGATCCTCGCCCAGCATGACCGCATCGACCGCGGCCACGCCGGCACCGGCGGCGTGCACGGCGGCGCTGGCCGAGCCGGGCGAGGTCCAGGTGTCCATGTCCAGCTGGCGCAGCGGCGCGGTCTGCGGCTGCAGCACGAAGTCGAGCAGGGCGCTGTCGTGGACCCGGGTCAGTTCGCCGAACTTGGCCGGCGGCGCCTCGCGCCAGTCCAGCTGATCAGGGAAGGCGGCGTGCAGTGCGTCGAGTACGTACTGCAGGCGCTGCGGGCACTCCGGATGGCCGGGGCCGGGGTCATGCAGCAGGCAGGACGGGTGGGTATAGACCAGCATCGTGCCGACTCAGCGCTGGCGCTGCTGTGGTTGCCACAGCGCTTCGCCGTGGCCATCAGCACGGGCCAGCACCCGGGCCAGCACGAACAGCAGGTCCGACAGCCGGTTGAGATACTGCAGCGCCTCGCTGCGCACGGCCTCGTGGCGGGCCAGGGTGACCGTCTCGCGCTCGGCGCGGCGGACGATGGTGCGGGCCAGATGGCAGCGCGCGGCGGCTTCGCCGCCGGCCGGCAGGATGAATTCCTTCAGCATCGGCAGGTCGGCGTTGTAATGGTCCAGCTGCTGTTCCAGCGCCGAGACGTCGGCGGCGTGGATCGCGGCATGGCCGGGAATGCACAGCTCGGCGCCCAGGTCGAACAACTGGTGCTGCAGATGCACCACCAGCGCGCGCACATCCTCGGGCAGGGGCGCGGCCAGCAGCAGGCCGAGCGCGGCATTGGCCTCGTCGACGGTGCCGAAGGACGCCACGCGTGCGTCATCCTTGGCTACGCGCTGGCCGTCGCCAAGGCCGGTACTGCCGTCGTCGCCGGTGCGGGTGTAGATGCGCGAGAGGCGATGACCCATGGCGCGGCTCAGTGGCGGATGTCGCGGCGGGCCTGCTGGAGCTTCAGCACCTGCTCCACGGCCAGCTGCAGGGCGGCGGCCAGCGCCACATAGATCGCCGTGGTGCGCAGGTAGGGCCCGAACCACTGCGCGTAGTTCTGTGCCCAGCCGGCCAGGGTCGGCTCGCCCACGTTGCGGCTGCTCCAGTAGAAACCGCCCTGTGCCAGCAGGTGGCAGACCGCCACCGAAGCGACCAGCAGCAGTGCGCCCTTGGCCAGTACCGGCCAGCGCGCGCTCTGGTAGTTGCGGCCCAGCAGCATGCCGCCGGCCCACAAAGAGAAGTAGGCAGGCAGCAGCAGCCAGTAGCCCGGCGACACGCAGTAGTGCTGCCAGAAATCCAGACCGCTGCTGCGGATCACGATCCAGTCCACCAGCACCGCGAACACCATCAGCAGCGGGAACGCCCAGCGCGTCCAGCGGGCCAGGTAGAAGCCACCGATGAAGAACACGGCCCAGGAGGCATCCGGAATGGCCGCGAAGTGATTGACCCGGGTCGCCGCCAGCAGCAGTACGAGTACGGACAGGACGAAGGCGCGGTTGGCGGTATCGGACATGGTGGGGGCCCGGAGCGGATTCAGGTTTCATTCTAGCCCGCCGCGCAGGTTGGCGCAGGTGCCGCCCGTTCGGCGTACAGTCGGGGCGAGCGCGTATCATGAACACATGAGTGAACGACATGACGTGCTGATTGTCGGTGGTGGCCTGGTGGGTGCCAGCCTGGCCATCGCCCTGGACCGCCTGGGCCGCGACGTGGGCCTGCTTGAGGCCAGCCCGGCCGGCGAGCTGCCTGCGGTGTTCGACCAGCGCAATCTCAGTTTCGCCGCTGCCACCGTCAATGCGCTGACCGCGCTGGGGGTGATGCAGAAGCTGGCGATGGCACCGGGCCCGATCCGGCGCATCCATGTCAGTCGTGCCGGTGATTTCGGCCGTGTGCAGCTCGAAGCGGCCGATTACGATCGGCCGTGGTTCGGCCAGGTGGTGGTCGCGCGCGATTTCGGCCTGGCGCTGGAAGCGCGCCTGCAGGAACTGCCTCGCCTGCGCCGTTACCGGCCGATGCGGTTCGTGGGGCTGGGTGAGGTGGTCGATGGTTACCGCCAGGTACGGGTGGCTGACGAGGCTGGCGAACGCGTGCTGCTGGCACGGTTGGTGGTGGGGGCCGATGGCACCACCAGCGGCGTGCGTGGCGCGCTGGGCATCGAAGTCGACCGCCATGATTTCCAGCAGACCCTGTTCGTGGCCCGCGTGCGCAGCCAGCGCGCGCCGGATGGCACCGCCTGGGAACGCTTCACCGATACCGGCCCAACCGCCCTGCTGCCGCGTGGCGATCGTCACTTCGGCACCGTGCACGGCGTAGCGCGCGACCAGGCCGATGCGGTGATGGCGTTGGACGATGTGGCCTGGCTGCAACGCCTGCAGAGCGCGATCGGCTGGCGTGCCGGCCGCCTGCTCGAGTCCGGCCCGCGCAGCGCCTACCCGCTCATCCAGGTGCTGGCGCGCGCGCTGGCCGGTGAGCGCACGGTGCTGCTCGGCAATGCCGCGCAGACCATCCATCCGCTGGGCGCACAGGGCTTCAACCTGGGCCTTCGCGATGCGCTGACCCTGGCCGAACTGCTGGAGGATGCGCATGAGGATGCCGGCAGTGATGCACTGCTGAAGGCCTACGTCGCGCGTCGCGAGGAAGATCGCCGGCAGACGGTGGCGTTCTCCGGTGGGCTGGCACGATTGACCAGCAACCCGGCACCGCTGATGCGGCCGCTGCGCAGCCTCGGCCTGGTGGCCGCACAGCGCGCGTCGGTGCAGTCGATGCTGGTTGGTGGTGCGATGGGCTTCCGTGGTGACGTGCCGCGCCTGTGCCGCGGAGAAGCCGCATGAGCCGGCGCACGCGTCTTGATGTGGCCATCGTTGGTGGTGGCGTGGTCGGTGCCGCGTGTGCGCTGGCGCTGGCCGATGCCGGCCTGTCGGTTGCGCTGGTGGAAGGCCGCGAACCGGCACCGTGGCAGGCCGCACAGCCGGACCTGCGGGTGTTCGCCTTCGCCGCCGACAACGTGCAGCTGTTGAACCGCCTGGGTGTGTGGCCGGCGATCGCGCAGGCCCGCGCCTGGCCTTACCGGCGCATGCAGGTGTGGGATGCGGCCGGTGGCGAGGATCTGTTGTTCGACGCCGATCGCTTCGGCCGTCGTGAGCTGGGCTACATCGTCGAGAACGGCCTGCTGCAGGATCGCCTGTGGGCGGCGCTGCCGGCGGCGGGCGTGCAGCTGCACTGCCCGGCACGGGTGGAGGCGCTGGAACAGGATGATGACGGCGTGCGCCTGCGCCTGGACGACGGTCGTCGCCTGGAAGCGGCGCTGGCAGTGGCGGCCGATGGCGCCGAGTCAACCCTGCGCCAGCTGGCCGGGATCGAGGTTGAAAAGCATGACTATCACCAGCGTGGCGTGGTGGCCTATGTGGACAGCGATCTTCCCAACCAGGCCACGGCCTGGCAGCGCTTCCTGCCGACCGGGCCGCTGGCGCTGCTGCCGGTGGCCGAGCGCCGCAGTTCGATCGTCTGGACCCTGCCCGAGGATGAAGCGGCTCGCGTACTGGCCCTGGACGAGGACGCCTTCAACCGCGAACTGACCCGCGCCTTCGCTGCGCGCCTGGGCGAACTGCGATTGGCGTCACCGCGTGCGGCCTTCCCGCTGCGTCGCCAGCTGGCCCGTCACTACGTGGCTGGCCGCGTGCTGGCGCTGGGTGATGCTGCGCATGTGGTGCATCCGCTGGCCGGGCAGGGCGTGAACCTGGGCCTGCGCGATGTCGCCGCCCTGCAGCAGTGGCTGGCGCCGTCGGCCGAACGCCGCGGCCAGCCGCGGCTGTCGCCGCAGCGCCTGCAGCGCTGGGCACGAGAACGGCGCAGCGACAACCACATCGCCGCCCACAGTTTCGATGCGATCAATCGGCTGTTCTCCAACGACGAGATGCACCTGACCCTGGCCCGCGGCCGCGCACTGGGCTGCGTCGGCAAATGGCCGCCGCTGGTGCAGGCGTTCTGGAAGCGCGCCGCCGGGGTCTGATGCAAAAAGGGGACGGAGGGGATTAAGTCGTATGTGCACATACGACTTAATCCCCTCCGTCCCCTTTTTCAATCAACCAGCCAACCAGCCAGGTCGGCACGATCCAGCTTGCCGCGACGCTTCACGTCCAACGCATTGAACTCATCGGCCAGCGCCGGATTGGCCTGCGCTTCCTCGCGGCTGATGAAGCCATCACCGTTCACATCCAGCGCGGCGAAGTGGATGCGGTACTGGCCGACCACGCTGCTCGGTTCCAGCGAACGCACGGTCACCTGTGCCTCGCCGGCCGGCCGTGCAATCTCGACGCTGCCGCTGACCCGGCCGGCATCCAGCGGTTGCTGGCGGATCGCGCCGCCGGTCGGGCCCAGTGGCTGGCTCTGTGCAGGGGTGTGCGGCAGCTGCTGGGCAATGGCCGGTGCGGCTGCCAGCACGGTGATCAGCATGGCGAGCGGGTGGTATCGCATGGTTCCCTTCCTCGGTAGCGCCGGGCCATGCCCGGCGGGCATGTTCCTCAGCGCAGCGGCGAGGCCAGTACCGTGATCTCCTCACGGTCGTGATAGAGCTGCTTGGCACGTACCACCAGCGGCTTGCCGGCCTGCTCCTGGAACAGGTCCAGGCACAAGCGGGTTTCGTCCCAGCGCTTCTTCATCGGCAGCTTCAGATTGAAGATCGCGTGCCTGCACCAGCCTTCGCGGAACCAGGTGGCCATGCGTTCGGCCACGCGCCGCGGCTGCTCGACCATGTCGCAGACCATCCAGTCCAGCGGCTGTTCCGGGTGCCAGTGGAAGCCATCGGCGCGCAGGTGCTCGACTAGGCCGGTGTCCAGCACGTGCTGGCGCAGCGGCCCGTTGTCGATGCTCAGCACGTGCATGTGCTGGCGGGTCAGGACCCAGGTCCAGCCACCCGGTGCAGCGCCGAGGTCGGCCGCGCGCATGCCGGGCTTGGCCAGCGCTTCGCGTTCTTCCGGCGTCAGCAAGGTCAGCAGGGCTTCGTCCAGCTTCAGCGCCGAACGCGACGGCGCTTCGGGCAGCAGCTTCAATCGCGGGATGCCCAATGCCCACGGCGCGCTGTCGGCCGGGTCGGCCACGCAGACGAAGGCGTGGGTGCCGTCGACGAACACCACGTGCAGGCGCGGCAGGCGGTCGTTCGGCTTGTCGGTGAGCTTGCCGGCCTTGCGCAGCGCCGGGCGCAGCGCATTGCCGAAGGCACGGGCCAGCCCGGACAGCGGCTTGCCGGCGTCCGAATCGGGATGTTCCACCCACAGGTCGCCGAAGCGCGGCGCATCGGCCAGCACCTCCAGCATCGGGGTGATGCGGTCGGCCGGGTCCAGCTGCGGCAGCTCGGCCAGCACCACCAGCTTCTGCCGCGCGAAGATCAGTTCGCGCCAGCGCAGGCGCGGCGCCAGTGCCGCAGCTTCGTCGCACATGAAAAGCACATAGCCATCATTGCGCTGGGTGCGCGCATAACCGGCGAAACCGGCTTCACCGGCGCGGAACTGCAGTTCGCCGGCCAGCTCGGGCTCGAAGCCCTGCCGGCACAGGCACAGCAGGCCGATGCCGGCCTCAGTAACGGGCGCCATCGCTTTCCCCATAGGCGCGCAGCACGCTGCGTGCGGCGTCGCGGTTCAGGCCCTGCACCACTTCGATGCCGCGCTTGTTGAGTTCACCCACCCAGTCGGCCGGCAGCGGGCCTTCGTCGAACGGGGTCAGCTCTTCGACGTCGGCCGAGTTGGCACCGATCAGCAGGCGGTCGATGCCGGCCCACACGGTGGCGCCGTAGCACTGGCAGCACGGCTGCGAACTGGTAGCCAGGGTGACCGGCGACAGCACTGCGTTCAGGCGCGGGGTCTGCAGGCGCTGCTGGGCCAGCATGTAGGCCATGTTCTCGGCGTGCGCCAGCGAGGTCGCGTGCGGCATCACCCGGTTCACGCCGGCGGCGATGACCTTGTCATCCGGGCCGAACACCACCGCGCCGAACGGGCCGCCACTGGCGTGCTCGACGTTCAGCCGCGACAGCTCGATCGCCAGCGCGACCTTGGCCTCATCGCCCGGATATCGACGATCCAGGTCGATCTGGTCGTGGATCCAGGCGGGAAGGGTCAGGTGGACTTGCGCGTACAGCATCGCGGGGGTGCCTCGTAATGGGATGGAAGAAGGTGCGGTTGCTTGGGAAACCGGCGCGCAGTGTAGCCGCACCGGCCTGTATCGGGTGTGGCGGTGGGTCAGCCCGGCGAGCCGGTGCGGATCACCACGTACTGCTTGCGGAACTCCAGCCCGGCCTGCGGCCAGCTGGCGGCATAGGCGCGCAGCAGGGGCAGGGCGGCGGCGAAGTCGTGGCCGTTGACCCGGCAGTCGGCTTCGCACAGGCCGTCGGCATCGCGCGAGGCGAACAGGCGGATGGCGAGGAACTGGCGGGCTTTCAGCAGCTCATCGAAGGCCTCCATGCTGCGGGTGAACAGGCAGCAGGGGCAGGAACCGTGGTCGTCCTCGCTGCAGGTGGAGGCATCCACCTCCTGTGCGCGGTAGTGCGCCAGCGGCCCCAGTACCACGGTGCGCTCGTGTTCCTCGCCGTCATCGCCGGCCGGATAGGTCAGGCCCATCATCGGCAGGCCCTGTGCGTCTTCGGCGCCGATCGCGGTCTGCAGGGTCGCCAGGTCTACCCGCACCCAGGCCTGGAAGCCGGACAGCAGCGACGCCTGCTCATCGGCACCGTTGGCGTGCTGGTACTCGAACAGGCCATCGGCGAACAACACCGGATGCTGGGCCTCGATGACGGTGGATGTCTGCCAGCCGCCGTTGTCGCGCGCGTGCGCGGCCATCGCATGCGGGGTCAGGCGCAGGCCGCTGTCCAGCAGCAGCGCGTCGCCGTCGACGTGGCCGGCGATGCCGGCCTCCTGCAGGACCTGCTGCAGCAGCGGGAGGAGGTCGGTGGAGGTCGTGGTCATGTCAGGCCTGTGGATGGATGGGGTGGAACATCCAGGCAAGGCCTGGGGATCTAGCGGTCGAGCGCGTCAAGTTCGGCGCGATATCGCTGCGCGTCGGACTGCTGCTGCGGATCGTTGCCGTGGTCGCGCAGCCAGGTTTCCAGCTCGCGGCGATAGTCCGCGCGGAAATCGGCATTGCCCGGGCTGAAGTGCAGCTTGCGCGCCGCCACTTCCACCCGCTCGCGCGCGCTGGCCCGGGCCTGGGCGACGCCGTGCGGGGATTCATTGGTGAGGATGACGAAGTTGCGTGGGAAGCCCGGCGTGTACTTGACCACGAACGGCTGGTCGCGCGCCGGGATACGGATGGCGTTTTCCAGCGGCCACAGCGAAGCGGTGTTGGTGTGGAACACCACTTCCACGTCGCGGCCCTCGGCGGTGCGCAGCACCCCTTCGTAGCGCCAGATGTACTGCTCGTTCATCGTCGAACTGGTGCGCTCGGACTTCACGATCACCGCTTCACCACGCTCGCCCACCACGTTGAGGAAGGCGGCGTTGAGGAAGTGGCCGAGGAAGATGTTGAGCATCGCCAGCGGGAACACCACGATGGCGTAGCCTGGAAAGCGCCGCCACCACGAGACCAGCCCGGCCAGCACCATCGCCGAAAAGAACGTCAGCAGCGGATGCTGCGAGATGAACCAGAACAGGACGGAGAGGGCGGTGATCATCGTCGGAGTCATGCGGGCGCCGTGCTGGCGCCCGCGCAGGTCCTCAGGCCGACCAGGTGTCGCGCAGGGTCACGCTGCGGTTGAACACCGGCTTGGCTTCGGTGTGGTCGCGGCGGTCGGCGACGAAGTAGCCGGTACGTTCGAACTGGAACGACTGCTCCGGCGCGGCGCTGGCCGCGGCCGGCTCGACATAGCCGGTGACAGTGCGGCGCGATTCCGGATTGAGGTAATCACGATAGGTCTTGCCTTCAGATTCGTCGTCGGGGTTCGGCACCGAGAACAGGCGGTCGTACAGGCGGATCTCGGCCGGCACGCCATGCACGGCGCTGACCCAGTGGATGGTGCCCTTGACCTTGCGGTTGGCGCCTTCCATGCCCGGACGCGATTCCGGATCCAGCCAGCCACGCAGCTCGGTGATGGTGCCGTCGGCATCCTTGATCACTTCATCGCAGCGGATGATGCCGGCACCGCGCAGGCGCACTTCGCCACCCGGGACCAAGCGCTTCCAGCCCTTCGGCGGCACTTCGGCGAAGTCCTCGCGGTCGATCCACACTTCGCGTGCGAACGGCACTTCGCGGCTGCCGAAGCTCTCGTGCTTCGGGTGGTTGCTGAAGGTCAGCTGTTCTTCGTGGCCTTCCGGGAGGTTGGTCAGCACCAGCTTGACCGGGTCGACCACGGCCATGCGGCGCGGCGCGGCGCTGTCCAGGTCTTCGCGCAGCGCGCCTTCCAGCACGCTGAAGTCGATCAGCGAATTCTGCTTGCTGATGCCCACGCGCTCGGCGAACAGGCGCATCGCGGCCGGGGTGTAGCCACGGCGACGCAGGCCCTGCAGGGTCGGCATGCGCGGGTCTTCCCAGCCGTCCACCAGCTGCTCGGTAACCAGCGCCATCAGCTTGCGCTTGCTCATCACCGTGTAATTGATGTTCAGGCGCGAGAACTCGATCTGGCGCGGCTTGGCGGCTTCGCGCGGCAGGCCGGCGTCGACCAGCGGCTGGGTCAGCGTGTCGTCATGGGCGAAATCGACGTTGTCCACGCACCAGTCGTACAGCGGGCGGTGGTCTTCGAATTCCAGCGTGCACAGCGAGTGGGTGATGCCCTCGATCGAGTCGCCCAGCGCGTGCGCGAAGTCGTACATCGGGTAGATCGGCCACGCGTTGCCGGTGTTCTGGTGCTCGACGTGCTTGATGCGGTACAGCGCCGGATCGCGCAGGTTGATGTTGCCGCTGGCCATGTCGATCTTCGCGCGCAGGGTGCGCGCGCCATCCGGGAATTCACCGGCGCGCATGCGGCGGAACAGGTCGAGGTTTTCCTCGACGCTGCGGTCGCGCCACGGCGACGGGCGGCCCGGCTCGGTCAGGGTGCCGCGGTAGGCGCGCACTTCCTCGGCCGACAGGTCGCAGACATAGGCCTTGCCCTGTTCGATCAGCTTTTCGGCGGCCAGGTAATAGGTCTGGAAGTAGTCAGAAGCATGGCGCAGTTCGTTCCAGCTGAAGCCCAGCCAGCGCACGTCGTCCTGGATCGCGGCCACGTATTCCGGGTCTTCCTTGGCCGGGTTGGTGTCATCGAAGCGCAGGTTGCAGACGCCGCTGAACTCGCCGGCGATGCCGAAGTTCAGGCAGATCGACTTGGCATGGCCGATGTGCAGGTAGCCGTTCGGTTCCGGCGGGAAACGGGTCTTGATCGCCTGGTGCTTTCCGCTGGCCAGGTCCTCGCGCACGATCTGGCGGATGAAATCGCGCTTTTCGTGGCTGTCGGCGGGGGTCTCGGGGCTGGCGGGGGTGTGCTCGGACATGAGTCGGCGAAAAGAAAGGCAGAAAGACCAACAGTCTAGCGCGTACCGGGCAGGGCTGCCCGGTGGGGCGTGGGGATGCCGGCCAGCGGCCGGCACTACCAGGCCCTCTTCCCGGAAGCGCCGGCCGCGGGGCGGGGGCCGGTGGCTCGGCGCGCGCGTTGGGCGTGGGGGGCGCCGGCCGGGAGGGGCCGG
>NZ_JAWIRT010000022.1:48744-81633 GCF_036320045.1 Stenotrophomonas sp. SMYL20
CCGCGGCCGCCCCCACCAGCCCCTCGACCCGCACGCGCCGGCCGCTGGCCGGCGGAATGTGGATCGCCGTGCAATTGGGTAGTGCCGGCCGCTGGCCGGCAGAACGGTCATGCGCCGTCACCACCCCCGGGCGTATGCTGGAACCCTGTCCCACGGAGCTGCCGCATGCACATCGTGTACAAGGCCGACAACCTGTTCGACGCCCACCTGGTCAAGCACGCGCTGGAGGATGCCGGCATCCCGGCCTTCGTGTTCGGCGAGTCGTTGTTGGGCGGCATGGGCGAGCTGCCACTGTTCGGCGTGCTGCGGGTGGGCATCCCTGATGCGGCACGGCCGCAGGCCGAGGACATCGTGGCGGCGCTGGACTTGGGCCACGCGCCGGACGCCCCCATTTCAGATGCAGACGACATAGCCGGCCTTCCGGCCTAGGAGCGCATCATGTTGGGAATTGGCCAGGGCATCCTCGGCATCGGCGCCTTCAAGCAGCGCCTGCCGCGCCCGGAAGAAGCACTGCCGGGGCGTGACCAACCGCTGCCGCTGCACAGCAACCAGCACTTCGTGAACAGCCATCCGCTGAAGGACCGTTTTGCCGGCCTGCAGCAGATCCGCTTCGCGCTGGGCTGCTTCTGGGGCGCCGAGCGCAAGTTCTGGACCGAACCGGGCGTGTACAGCACATCGGTGGGCTATGCCGGCGGCATCACCCCGAACCCGACCTATGAAGAGGTGTGCTCGGGCCTGACCGGCCACACCGAAGTGGTGCAGGTGGTGTTCGACCCGGCGGTGGTGAGCCTGGAGCGGCTTCTGCAGCTGTTCTGGGAAAGCCACGACCCGACCCAGGGCATGCGCCAGGGTAACGACACCGGCACCCAGTACCGTTCGGCGATCCACGCCACCGACGAGGCGCAGTACGCCGCCGCGCTGGCCAGCCGCGAGGCCTACCAGGCGCAGTTGGCCGCAGCCGGCTACGGGGTGATCACCACCGAGATCGAGTACCCGGCACCGGCGTACTACTACGCCGAGGACTATCACCAGCAGTACCTGGCGAAGAACCCGAACGGTTACTGCGGCATCGGCGGCACCGGGGTGAGCTGCCCGATCGGGTTGGATGTGGAGGCGCCGCGCTGACGCGCGGTGGTCCGCCTGCGGCGGGCAGAATCTACGGCAGAAGCCAAAGCCAAAGCGGCTCTGCGTTTCTGCGGGTTGGGCGGGGCGGTGTGGGTTGTCAGGACGCGCCGTAAACCCGTCCTTGGGGGCTCGATGGCGCCATCCATGGCGCCAACGGTCCTGCCAACCCACACCGCCCCACCTCCGAGAGTTTCCCGGTGACGGTGGGCAAGAGCATGGGTTACTGACGAACTGAAGGAAAACAAAAAGGACGCGGCCTTCGCCGCGTCCTTTTTGTTTGATCGTGCATTGCTCCGTAGAGTCGAGCTTGCTCGACTGTGAGCAAGCGAAGCGCGCGACCCGCTTTGCTCTTCTTTCTTTCATCCGTGGCGGGCGGCCGCCGGAATCTGTCGAAGGCAGGGTGGGTAGGCCGTGCAGGGGCGTGAGCCGCATGGATGCGGCGACCGAGCTTACATGGACGTACTTGCAGCGTCCCCTGCACGGCCTACCCACCCTGCCAACCGCATGACCCGCTCTTCGCGACCAAGCCCCCGCCACGAGGGGCTCAGCCGTTCGCCGGAATCACAGTTCCGAACGAATGCGCTCGCGCAGCGCCTGCAGATCCTTGGCAAACGCATCGATGCCGGTCGCCAGCTTCTCGGTCGCCATCGGATCGGCCGCCAGATCCGCTGCGAACTTCGCCGCATCGATCGGGGTCACCGCCACGCCGTCGGCCGCACCGGCCACCAGCTTGCGCGGCAGCTCGCCGTGGTCGGCGTCCAGCTTCTCCAGCAGGTCCGGCGAAATCGTCAGGCGGTCGCAGCCGGCCAGCGCTTCGATCTGCGCGGTCGAACGGAACGAGGCGCCCATCACCACGGTCGGCGAACCGCGGCGCTTGAATTCGGCATACACGCCGCGCACGAACTTCACGCCCGGGTCTTCATCGATGTTGGCCGGGGTCTGGCCGTTGGCCACGTACCAGTCCAGGATGCGGCCGACGAACGGCGAGATCAGGAACGCGCCGGCTTCGCTGCAGGCCAGCGCCTGGGTCGGGTTGAAGATCAGGGTCAGGTTGCAGTCGATGCCCTCGGCCTGCAGGATGCGCGCGGCTTCCACGCCTTCCCAGGTCGCGGCGATCTTGATCAGGATCTTCTCGCGCGGGACGCCGGCATCGGCGTACATCTGGATGAACTGGCGGGCCTTGGCTACGGTGGCAGCGGTGTCGTGGGCCTGGTCGGCATCCACTTCGGTGGACACGCGGCCCGGCACCAGCGTGCTCAGCAGCGCGCCGACGCCGATGGTCAGGCGGTCGGCCACGGCGTGCACCACGGCTTCGCGGTCGCCACTCTGCTGGCGGCCCCAGGCCAGTTCGCGTTCGATCAGCTCGGCGTAGACCGGCAGGTCCAGCGCCTTCTTCACCAGGGTCGGGTTGGTGGTGCAGTCCACCGGCTGCAGGCGCTTGATCGCCTCGTAGTCACCGGTATCGGCAACGACCACGGACAGTTCGCGCAGCTGGGACAGTTTGGACGGGGTACTCATTACGGCTCCTGGTGCAGGGGGATCGAATCGCGCGCGGTGCGCAGCGGTAATCAGGGGCGGTCGTTGTGGACCGCGGTCACGCGCAGGCGCAGCTTGCGGCCGCCGGGCGCGTTCCAGTCGATGCTCTGGCCGATCGAAAGGCCGAGCAGGGCACTGCCGACCGGGGCCAGCACGGAAACCTTGCCTTCATCGACGTTGGCTTCGCGGGGGAAGACCAGGGTCAGGACGTGCTTCTCGCCCGACACTTCATCTTCGCACTCCACGCGCGAATGCATCATGACGATGCCTTCGGGAATCTGGTCCGGTGCCAGCACGGTGGCACGGTTGAGTTCTTCAGCAAGCGCGAGCGCGGCAGGCGTCTGGCTCAGCGCAGGGGATTCGAGCATGGCGTCCAGGCGGTCCATGTCGAAGGTGGAAACGGTGATCGACGGCGGCAGGCCGCTGGCGGTACTCATGGTGAAGCTCCTTGGTTGAAAGCCATGCAAAAGGCGGCACCTGCTGGCGCCGCCTGTCTGTATTGTGGGGACAAATGCGACCGGAATCGACTCCTGCCGATTCCAGGCCGGTGCTGCGGGGGTTCAGCCGTTCAGCGCGGGGCCGGGCAGGGCGGTCGTGTCGCCGGCGGCGTTGACCGCTTCCAGGGTGAACAGCGCCTGCGGCAGGCGCTTGAACTGATCGGCCAGCTCCATCAGGAAGTCGTTCATGGCCGAGCTGCGGCGCCAGATCATGGCGATGCGGCGGCTGGGGCGGCCTTCGCCGGTGAAGTCGAGCAGGCGGATGTTGTTCGAGCGCGGCACCGGCGGCTGCACCGACAGGCTTGGCAGCAGGGTGATGCCGACGTCGGCGGCGACCATCTGCCGCAGCGTTTCCAGGCTGGTGGCGCGGAACTCGGACTTCTCGTTGGCACCGAACAGGCGGCAGACTTCAAGCGCCTGGTCGCGCAGGCAATGGCCATCTTCCAGCAGCAGCAGCTTCTGCGTGGCCAGTTCCTGCACGTCCAGGTGTTCGCGACGGGCCAACGGGTGGCGCCCGGACACGGCCAGCAGGAACGGTTCCTCGAACAGGAACTCGGCATGCAGCTGGTCGTCGATCACCGGCAGGGCCAGCAGTGCAGCGTCGAGCTTGCCTTCGCGCAGGCGGTCCAGCAGCACATCGCTCTTTTCCTCGACCAGCAGCAGTTCCAGCTCCGGGAAGCGATCGCGGATGCGCGGAATCACATGCGGCAGCAGGTACGGGCCCAGGGTCGGGAAGATCCCCAGGCGCACCGTACCGGCTTCCGGATCGCGGCTGCGACGTGCCGCTTCCTTCAGCTGTTCCACTTCGGACACGATCACCCGTGCCCGTGCTGCTGCTTCCTGGCCGGCCGGGGTCAGCATCACCTTGCGCGGTGCACGTTCCACCAGCGGCAGGCCCAGCTCTTCTTCCAGCTTGCGGATCTGCGTGGACAGCGTCGGCTGGCTGACGAAGCAGGAGGCGGCAGCCCGGCCGAAATGCTTGTGGTCGGCCAGGGCTACCAGGTACTTCAGATCACGTAGGTTCATCCTTACACCCCAGGGGTAACGGACCGGCTGACGGCATGGTTACCCGACAGGCAGACAATGTTCCCGGTGATCTGGGAACGGTGGATCAGGCAGCTTCAGCAACGGCACCACTGCTGCTGCTCACCGACGAGCGGATCAGGTGGTCGAACGCGCTCAGTGCGGCGGTCGAACCGGCGCCCATGGCAATGATGATCTGCTTGTAGGGTACCGTCGTGCAATCGCCAGCAGCGAACACGCCCGGCAGGTTGGTCTGGCCGCGGTCATCGATGACGACCTCGCCACGCGGCGACAGCGCCACGGTGTCCTTCAGCCACTCGGTGTTGGGCAGCAGGCCGATCTGCACGAAGATGCCTTCCAGCTCGACGCGGTGGGCGTCGCCGCCGACACGGTCCTTGTAGACCAGGCCGGTGACACGGCTGCCGTCGCCCAGCACTTCGGTGGTCTGTGCGCTGGTCAGCACGGTGACGTTGGCCAGGCTGCGCAGTTTCTTCTGCAGCACTTCGTCGGCGCGCAGGCTGGAATCGAACTCCAGCAGGGTTACATGCGACACGATGCCGGCCAGATCGATGGCCGCTTCCACGCCGGAGTTGCCGCCGCCGATCACCGCCACGCGCTTGCCCTTGAACAGCGGACCATCGCAGTGCGGGCAGTAGGCCACGCCCTTGTTGCGGTACTGGTCTTCGCCCGGCACGTTCATCTGGCGCCAGCGTGCGCCGGTGGACAGGATCACCGAACGCGACTTCAGCACCGCGCCGTTCTCCAGCTGCACCTGCACCAGGCCGTCTTCACCGGCCGGCACCAGCGCACTGGCGCGCTGCAGGTTCATGATGTCCACCTCGTACTCGCGCACGTGCTGTTCCAGTGCCGTGGCCAGCTTCGGGCCCTCGGTCTCCTTCACCGAGATGAAGTTCTCGATCGCCATGGTGTCCAGCACCTGGCCACCGAAACGTTCGGCGGCGATGCCAGTGCGGATGCCCTTGCGTGCAGCATAGATCGCTGCTGCCGCACCGGCCGGGCCACCGCCCACCACCAGCACGTCGAAGGCATCCTTGGCGGCGATCTTCTCGGCATCGCGCTTGCTGGCGTTGGTGTCCAGCTTGGCGACGATCTGCTCGAGGGTCATGCGACCCTGGTCGAAGACTTCACCGTTGAGGTACACGGTCGGCACCGACATGATCTCGCGCTTCTCGACTTCGTCCTGGAACAGGGCACCGTCGATGGCCACGTGCTGGATGCGCGGGTTGAGTACCGCGGCCAGGTTCAGCGCCTGCACCACGTCCGGGCAGTTCTGGCAGGACAGCGAGAAGTAGGTTTCGAACTTGTATTCACCTTCCAGGTTCTGCACCTGCTCGATCAGCTCGGCGGTGGCCTTGGACGGGTGGCCGCCGACCTGCAGCAGCGCCAGCACCAGCGAGGTGAACTCGTGGCCCATCGGCAGGCCGGCGAAGGTCAGGTGGATATCCTGGCCCGGGGTGCCCAGGTCGAAGGACGGCACACGGCCCTGGCCATCGCGCAGCACCTGCAGCGAGATCTTGTCCGACAGGCTGTCCAGGGTCTGCAGCAGTTCCAGCATTTCCTGCGACTTGGCGCCGTCGTCGGCGTGCGCGGTGATCTGGATCGGGCGGGTCACGCGCTCCAGATAGGTCTTCAGCTGCGACTGCAGGTTGGCGTCCAACATCGGGTCATCTCCTGGCTTCAGGCAAACAGGGGGCGTGGCACCGCTGTAGAAGGTAGCGGACCAGCAGGGGGTAGGGGTGAACCCAAGACAGCGACCGTGGAAGGGGCTGGCTGGCCAAGGCGGGCGAGCGTTGGCTGTCTTGGGTTCACCCCCACGCCGGCGGGGGGACCGGCACGGGGATGAAAGGCGCGCCGTGGCGTGGGGCCACGGCAGGCCGGTACCGCTTTAGATCTTGCCGACCAGGTCCAGCGACGGGGTCAGGGTCTTCTCGCCTTCCTTCCACTTGGCCGGGCACACCTGGTTCGGGTTGGCGGCGGTGAACTGGGCAGCCTTCAGCTTGCGCAGGGTTTCGGAGACGTCACGGGCGATCTCGTTGGAGTGGATCTCCAGGGTCTTGATCACGCCTTCCGGGTTGATGATGAAGGTGCCGCGCAGGGCCAGGCCTTCTTCCGGAATGTGCACGCCGAAGGCGTTGGTCAGCTGGTGGGTCGGGTCGCCGACCAGCGGGAACTGGGCCTTGCCGACGGCCGGCGAGGTTTCGTGCCACACCTTGTGCGAGAAGTGGGTGTCGGTGGTGACGATATAGACCTCGGCGCCGGCCTTCTTGAACTCGGCGTAATGGTCAGCGGCGTCTTCGATCTCGGTCGGGCAGTTGAAGGTGAAGGCGGCCGGCATGAAGATCAGGACCGACCACTGGCCCTTCAGGGTGCTGTCGGAAACCTTGATGAACTCGCCATTCAGGTAAGCATTGGCTTCGAACGGCTGGATCTGGGTGTTGATCAGGGACATCGTTTTTCCTCTGGGTGAAGGGGAGTGGGTGAATCGACAAGACCTAGAGTACCGACTCGCTATCGATAAGAACAATCCATTGATTGCATCTATTTGATAGATACAGTCTATCAGAATGCACTGAGCAGGCACTGAACCCAGACGCTTTCATCCTGCAACTGCCTGTGTGACAAGGAAAATCTTCCGGAACGGCTGAATAGGGCCAATAGTCCCTCCTTATCCCCTCGGGCAGAACCTGAACGGATTGCAGCCTTTTGTAGAGTCGAGCCATGCTCGACTGCGGACCTGTGGATGTGTAGCTCGACTGCGCCAGAAGCAGCCGAGCATGGGCTCCGCTCTACAATTGCGGCATGTTTTCCCAAACCGAACCCTCCCTGCGCCAGATCGTGGCCGAGGCCAGTGCCCGCCTCGGCGGCGTCGAGGCCCGCCACGAGGCCGAACTGCTGCTGCTGCATGTGCTGGAGCGCCCGCGCAGCTGGCTGTTCGCGCATGCCACCGATCCGCTGGCCGCCGCCGACCTGGCCGCCTTCGAAGCGTTGCTGGCCCGCCGCGTGGCCGGTGAGCCGGTGGCCTACCTGACCGGCCGCCGCGGTTTCTGGACGCTGGACCTGGAGGTCGACCCGGCCACGCTGATCCCGCGTCCGGAAACCGAGCTGCTGGTCGAGCTGGCGCTGGAGCGGCTGCCGCCAGACCAATCGCTGCAGCTGGCTGACCTGGGCACCGGCAGCGGTGCGATTGCACTTGCACTGGCCAGCGAACGGCCCCAAGCGCAGGTGCTGGCCACCGATGCCAGCCCGGGCGCGCTGGCCGTGGCCGCGCGCAATGCTGCGCGCCATGAACTGCGCAACGTCCGCTTCGCCGAGGGCGGGCACGACTGGTATGCGCCACTGCAGGGTGCACGCTTCGACCTGATTGCCAGCAACCCGCCATACATCGCCAGCGACGACCCGCATCTGGAGCAGGGCGACCTGCGTTTTGAACCGGCTTCCGCGCTGGCCTCCGGCGTGGACGGGCTGGATGACATCCGCCGCATCGTCGACGGTGGCCAGGCCCATCTGCTGCCCGGTGGCTGGCTGCTGATCGAGCACGGTTGGGACCAGGGCGCGGCGATCCGCGCGCTGTTCGACGCGGCGGGTTTTACGGAGGTGCAGACCGTACAGGATCTGGAGCAGCGCGACCGGATCACCCTGGGCCGGCGTCCGGCCTAGAATGGAGGTTCTCCTGCCCCGGCAGGGCATCACCCTGGAGCTGCAAGCATGCGTACGCTGTACCCCGCCATCACCCCCTACGACGTCGGCACCCTGAAGGTCGACGACCGCCACACGCTGTACTTCGAACAGTGCGGCAACCCGGACGGCAAGCCGGTGGTGATGCTGCACGGTGGCCCGGGCGGCGGCTGCAGCGACAAGATGCGCCAGTTCCACGACCCGTCCAAGTACCGCATCATCCTGTTCGACCAGCGCGGTGCCGGCCGTTCCACCCCGCACGCGGACCTGGTGGACAACACCACCTGGGACCTCGTCGCCGATATCGAGAAGCTGCGCGAGCACCTCAAGGTTGATCGCTGGCAGGTGTTCGGCGGCAGCTGGGGTTCGACCCTGGCGCTGGCCTATGCCGAAACCCACCCGCAGCGCGTGACCGAACTGGTCCTGCGCGGCATCTTCATGCTGCGTCGCTGGGAGCTGGAATGGTTCTACCAGGAAGGCGCCAACCGCCTGTTCCCGGATGCGTGGGAGCATTACCTGAAGCCGATTCCGTCGGTGGAGCGTCATGACCTGATCTCGGCCTTCCACCGTCGCCTGACCAGCGAAGACGAAACCACCCGCCTGGAAGCGGCCAAGGCGTGGGCGGTGTGGGAAGGCGCGACCAGCTTCCTGCACGTCGACGACGACTTCATCAACAGCCACGAAGACCCGCACTTCGCGCTGGCCTTTGCCCGCATCGAGAACCATTACTTCGTCAACGGCGGCTTCTTCGAGGTGGAAGACCAGCTGCTGCGCGACGCGCACCGCATCGCTGACATCCCTGGCGTGATCGTGCACGGCCGCTACGACGTGGTCTGCCCGCTGGCCAACGCCTGGGACCTGACCAAGGTGTGGCCGAAGGCGAAGCTGGAAATCACGCCGGCCTCGGGCCACTCGGCGTTCGAAGCCGAAAACGTGGACGCGCTGGTGCGCGCCACCGATAGCTTCGCCTGATCGGTAACGCCGGGCCATGCCCGGCGCTATCGGCCCTCATCCACGCATGGCGTGGATCAACCGCAGTCTGGTAGAGCCGGCCGCTGGCCGGCAACCGGGAAACGGTTGGATTCCTGGAGACGCCGGCCAGCGGCCGGCGCTACCACTCCCCAGCCAGCAACGCGTCGGCCAGTACCTGCAGCTTCGGCGAGCATTGCCGCGACGGCGGGTAGATCAACGACAGCGCGCGGCTGCGGCCTTCAAACGGCTGCAGCACGCTCTGCAGGCGGCCATCGGCCAACGCATCGGCCACGGCGAAATCCATCACCTGCACGATGCCGATACCGGCAATGGCCGCTTCCACCAGCGGATCGCCGCTGTCGAACACCATCCGCGTCGGCGGCGTGAACTCGCGCAGTTGCCCGTCCTGCAGGAACTGCCAGTCCACCAGCCGGCCACTGCGCAGGTTGCGCACCGCCAGGCAGGCATGGTCCTGCAGCGCGGCCACATCGTCCGGTGCGCCACAGCGGGCCAGATAGGCGGGGCTGGCCACCGTCACCCAGCGCAGCGGCGGCAAGGGCCGCGCGACGATGCGCTGGTCGGCGATGACGCCGGTGCGCAGCGCGGCATCGAAGCCTTCCTCGACCAGATCGACCAGGCGATCGCTGAGCACGGCTTCCACCTGCAGCTGCGGGTGCTGCTGCAGCAACGGCCCAAGCAAAGGCACCAGCACCCTGCGCCCGAACATCGACGGCGCGCTGATCTTCAGCGTGCCTGAGGGCGTGCACGGACGATCCGCCAATTGCCGCTCGGCATCGTCGAGACCGGCCAGCAGCGGCGCTACCTGCTCGACGAACTGGCGGCCGTCCGGCGTCAGCGCCACGTTGCGGGTGTTCCGCTGCAGCAGTTTCACACCGAGGGTGGCCTCCAGCCGCCCGATCGCGCGCGACAGGCCGGACTGGCTCAGGCCCAGTTGGCCGGCGGCCACGGTGAAACTGCGGGCTTCGGCCACCTGCACCAGCATGCGCACCGCATTGAGGTCCATCGAGGCTCCATTCATGCCGAAAATCATGACAGATATGGTCGGGGAGGGGTTTATTGATTGGCTCGCATCAATGAGACTGCGCTCCCCCACCGCGCCAGACCGCCGATGCCTCCCCTCAAATACCCGCGCTGGGCGCTGACCCTGCTGGCCACCGCCCAGCTGATCATCGCCCTGGATGCCACCATCATCTTCGTTGCCCTGCATGACATGGGCCGCGCGCTGCAGATCAACGCGCAGCAGCTGCAATGGGTGGTCAGTGCCTACACCGTGGCCTTCGGCGGCAGCCTGCTGCTCGGCGGGCGCGCCGCCGACCTGATCGGCCGCCGCCGCTTCTACCGGCTGGGCATGCTGCTGTTCGCGCTGGCCTCGCTGCTCGGCGCGCTGGCGCCGAACGCCACGCTGTTGATCATCGCGCGCGCCGCACAAGGCGTCGGGGCGGCGCTGCTGTTCCCGGCCACGCTGGCGCTGATCAACACGCTGTACGCCGAAGGCCCGGTACGCAATCGCGCGCTGGCGATCTGGAGCATGGCCAGCGCGGTGGGCCTGGCGCTGGGCACGCTGCTCGGCGGCGTGCTGACCCAGGCATTCGGCTGGCCGGCGGTGCTGGCGGTGATCGTGCCGCTGGCCACCGCCTGTGCAGTCGCGGCCGGCGCGTGGTTGCCGGCCGATGGTCCACGCGTGCAGGGCCGTTCCTTCGATCTGGCCGGTTGTCTCACCGTCACCGCCGGCGGCAGCCTGCTCGTCACCACCCTGGTGCAAGGGCCGGAGTGGGGCTGGACGGCGCCGGCCACGCTCATCTGCCTGCTGCTTTCAGCCGTACTGTTGACGGTGTTCGTACAGATCGAAAAGCGCAGCCGTGACCCGCTGATGCAGTTTTCGCTGTTGCGCCTGCCCGGCCTCCGCGCCGCGCTGGGTCTGACCTTCGCTTTCATGAGCAGCTATGGCGTGCAGTACTACTTCCTGGCGCTCTACTTCCAGGATGGCTATGGTTGGAGCCCGCTGCAGGCCGGTATGGCCTTCCTGCTGCCGACATTGGTGTGCACCTTCGGCATCCGGATTGCCGAACGCATGCTGCGGCGCCGTTCGCCACGGCAGGTGCTGGCCTGGGGCTTCGCCGCAGGTGCCGTCGGCATCGCCGCGGTGGCGCTGGCGATGCCGCATGGCGGCAGCTACTGGCCGCTGTTGCCGGGCATCGTGGTGCTCAGCGTTGGCCAGGGCATGAGCTGGACGGCGATGTGGATCGTGGCCGGGCAGGGCGTGCCGGGTCCGCAGCAAGGCGTCGCGTCCGGCATGGCGGCCACCGCCCAGCAGATCGGCGGCGCCTTGGGATTGGCGGTACTGGTGATGGTCGCCAACGCCGCGCGCGGCACGCAGGCGGCAACCAGCCCTGATGCGTTGCAGGGCATGGTCAATGCACAGTACGGCGCCGCGCTGTTCGCCGCGCTCGGCGTGGTGATCGCGTTGGGCCTGCGCCCGGCGCCGGTAGACTCGGCAGCGACTGCCTGCCTGAGCACCGACGCATGATCGAACTGTTGGACCTGCAACAGACCCTGCATGCCTTCGCTGCCTGCAACGATGACGATGAGGTGTGGAACGCCTTCGGCTGGGTGATGGCCAGCAACGAGGACCTGCTGGCTGCGCGGTTGTGGTTGCCGTCATCCAGTGATGAAGCGCTGGATGACGACGGCGAGCGATCGGCCGCTTCGGCAGCGATGGGGCTGTTCCCGTATCTGGAGCCGGCCACGTTTGCCGACGTGCTGGATGTGCAGAAGCGGCAACGCCCGCTGTCGTCGCTGCAGGACTACGCGCAGGCACTGGCGTACTACGCCGAGTACGACGCGTTCCAGCAGGTCGAGGGTATCGACGAGGCTCTGGGCGAAGCGGGTGCTGAGGAACAAGTGGAGGCGCGCGAGGCAGGGGTGGGCGCAGGCATCTTCGCTTCCTTCGATCTGACGCTGAAGGCGTGCTCGGAGGGGCAGATCAAAGCCGCAGCGCAGCGCGTGGCGCGCCTGCTGGAGATTCCGGTGGGCGAGGCGTTGGCGCGCTGCCGTGCGTTGCCGCTGGTGCTGGGTGAGGCGCTGGATCGTCGCCGCGCGCAGGCGATCAAGGATGATCTCGAAGCGATCGGTGCGACCGTGCAGGTGCACGGGTTCAAGCCGTTCCCGTGGATGGATGCGCCCGTATTGCGGTAGTGGGGGGGGGGGGGGCGGGCGCGGGCGCGGGGGGGGGGGGGGGGGGGTGGGGGGCGGCGGGGGGGCGGCCCCCCGCCCCCCCCCCCGGGCGGGCGGGCCCCCCCCCCCCGCCCCCCCCCCCCCCCGGCACTACCAAGCCTGGGTAAATCACCCGGCGGCCAGCAACTGCGGTTGCAGCGCGCTGAAGATCCGCGCCAGCCGCTGCGCCCACGCCAGCTGCCCGGCGGCATCGGCGATCAGATCCTGGCGGATTTCCAGTTCCACATGCACCAGACCGCGGCCCTCGCCATGCACCGGCACCGCGTAGTCGCTGGTGCTGCTGACCGAATACGGTTCGTTGTCACCCACCACCAGGTCGCCTTCGTCGCGCAGTGCCTGCAGCAGTGCATGCGCAAAGCGCGTGTCCTGGTGGTACAGCACGCCGGCATGCCACGGCCGCTGCATGCCGTTCATCGCTGGCGTGAAGCTGTGCATCATCACCAGCAGGGTGGGGCGACCGGCATCGCGGCGTGCGTCCAGTTCGGCGTCGATGCGTGCGTGGTACGGCGCGTGGATCGCATCAATGCGCTGTTGCCGCTGCGCCGCCGACAGCCCGGCATTGCCCGGGACCACGGTGTGGTCGCTTACTTCCGGAGTCAGCGTCGGCGAGGCCAGTGGGCGGTTGCAGTCGATCAGCAGCCGCGAATAGGTCTGTTCGATCGCCCAGGCATCCAGCCGTTCGGCCAGCGCGCGGGTGGTGCCGGCAATGCCGATGTCCCAGCCGATGTGGCGGTCCAGTTCGACCTGTGGCAAGCCCAGGCCGGCGAGGGCGTGCGGCACCTGCTGGCCGGCGTGGTCGGCCAGCAGCAGGTACGGCGAAGCGCCCTGCGGCCGGTGAATCGCGTAGATTGCCGGGTCGTCGGCGCCGAGCAGCGCCGGCAGCGCATGCAGGTCGGCGTCAGCCACGCGGGCGCCCGTCCAGGTGGTGCTCGATCATCCACAGGCCAGCCCAGAGCTTGGCGTCCAGCTCGTAGCCTTCGCCCATCTTCTGCACCAGCCAGGCCGCGGCCTCACTGCGTGGAATCTCGTGCACGGTGATGTCCTCGCTGTCATCGCCGCCACCTTCGCCGATCCGGCGCAGGCCGGTGGCACGGACGAAGGCGATCTTCTCGCTGCTGGCGCCGGAGGACGTCGGGCCGATCATCAGCACTTCGGCGTGATCGGCGGTCCAGCCGGTTTCTTCTTCCAGTTCGCGCACGGCCGAGACTTCAATCGATTCGCCGGCGTGGATGTCGCCGACCAGGCCGGCGGGCATCTCGATGGTGGGTGCCTGCAGCGGCACGCGGAACTGCTCGACGAACAGCACCTTGTCCTCCGGGGTGACGGCAATGATGATCGCGGCCAGGCCACCGGCGTGGGTACGTTCGCTGTATTCCCAGGTGCCGCGCACCAGCATGCGCTGGTACTTGCCTTCATAGACGACACGCGGGGCTTCGGTGTTGCGCTGGCTCATGCGGGCTCGCCGGAATTGGAAAAGGATGGAGTGGGAACGGGGTCGGCCACGCCGGCGGCATCGAACAGCCGGCGGCGGGTCATCGGGCCGAAGCGCAGGGTCTGGCACAGGCCACCAAGCAGCTCCGGGTCGGCCGCCTGGCGCAGCAGCCCGGGCTGGCTGCCGTCCAGCGGCGCGTCCAGCGCGATGGTGGTCAGCTGGCGCCAGAGCTGGGCGTGCTCGCGCTGTTCGCGCAGGCGCACCGCCATCTGTGCCGCGCCGCGCAGGCGCAGGAACGGCACTTCGTCCAGGCGTTCGTACAGCGCATCCATGCTGCCGAAGTGGGCCAGCAGCACGGCGGCGGACTTGCTGCCGACACCACTGACACCGGGAATGTTGTCCACCGCATCGCCGCACAGTGCCAGGTAATCGGCGATCTGGTGCGCGTGCACGCCGTGCCGCGCCTTCACTCCGGCTACGTCCCAACGCTGGTTGCGTGCGTAGTCCCACTGCTCGTCGTGATCCAGCAGCAGCTGCGACAGGTCCTTGTCGGCGGAGATGATCACCCCGCGGTGGCTGCCACGGTGCACGTGCAGGGCGCTGCCGATCAGGTCATCGGCTTCGTATTCGTGGTGGGCAAGCACCGCAAGGCCCAACGCCGCGCACAGCGCCTTGCAGTGTACGAACTGGCGCTTGAGCGCTTCCGGCGCCGGGTCCCGATTGGCCTTGTAGGCCGGATACAGCCGGTGGCGGAAGCCGCTGTCGAGTGCTTCGTCGAAGGCGATGGCGATGTGCCGCGGGCGCTCGCGTTCGAGCAGATCGAGCAGGAAGCGGGCGAAGCCGTGCACGGCGTTGGTCGGCCAGCCCTGCGCGTCCTGGAACTGGTCTGGCAGCGAATGCCAGGCGCGGAACACGTAGATGCTGGCATCAACCAGGTACAGCGACGGCGGCGGAGCCGGCAGGGTCATGCCGGTGGCGTCCAGTCGCGCAGCAGGGCCGCCGGATCGGGGCGCTCGCGTTCGGGTACATCGGCCTTGGGCGTGCCAATGTGGATGAAGCCGGCGATGCCTTCGCCTTCGGCCAGGCCCAGATGTGCCTGCACGACCGGGTCGAAGGCCATCCATGCAGTCAGCCACTGCGCACCGAAGCCCAGCGCCTGCGCGGCCTGCAGCAGGGCGAAGCAGACGCAGCCGGCGGTCATCAGCTGTTCCTGTTCGGGCACCTTCGGGTCCGGGCGCGGGCTGGCGACCACCACGATCACCAGCGGCGCATGGCTGAAACGCTGGCGGTCCTTCTCGAATACCGCCTCGCCGGCATGCGGGTCGCGCTGGCGGCTGCGCTCGGCCAGGAAGTCGCCCAGAGTGTGACGTGCATCGCCGGCGATCTTCAGGAAGCGGAACGGTACGCGCTTGCCGTGGTCGGGCACGCGCACGGCCGAGGCCAGCATGCGCTGCAGGGTGGCTGGATCCGGTCCGGGCTCGCCCAGTTGCCGCGAGGGCACCGAGCGGCGGGCATCCAGGGCAAGCAGGGCAGCGGGGTCGGGCATGGAGTCTGAACCGGTCATCACGGGTGTTTGATTATAGTCGGGGTGGTCAATGACGCCGTCTGTGTCGCGTCCCGCCCCTGAATATCAAACTGTGATGAACATCATGCCACTGGCGGGAAAGGGACGACCGCTTCCTCTCGCCTCGTGGGCCTCGCACGGCTTACGATATCTATCTTGCCGGGCCGCCGGTCATGAGGTTTGAAGTGAGGACTGTTTCACTGTCCGTGACGGGCTGGCCGGCCTACCATCGACGTACCGGCACATGGGGTGTGCCGGCCGTCGCGATGTCCATGCTGTCTGTCGTACCAGAGAAGGTGGGGAGCCTTCCCGAATGATGAGCGCGCCCACACCGATGGGATCGCCGGGCCGTGACCCGGTCCAGCTTCAGCGTGCCCGGGACATGGTCCTGCCGGCGCTGTGCCAGGCGTTCGGGGCCGCACTGGCGCGTTTCGACGATGCACTGTTCGACCGCGCCGGCAATGCTGGCTCGTCGCAGCTGCTGTTCCTGGATGCGATGCGCGAGCTGCGCCGTCGCCGTGAGGACATCGCCGCCGCCTTCGCCGGCCACCTGCAGCGGGCCTGGGATGCACTGGCCAGTGGCGAGCCGTTGTCGGCCGAAGCCACCCTGTCCGGGCCGGCCGAGGATGGCCTGAGCCTGCTGGCTGAACATGTACTGGAATCGCGGCTGGCGGTGCGCAATTTCGCCACCGTGCTGCTGCGTGACTTCAAGCCGGTGCTGGCGCGGCTGGACCGCCGCCTCGGCCGCCTGATCGGCGGCGCCGAGCTGGATGCCGATCACAACCCGGTCAGCCCCGAACATCTGGGCGTGGCCATCCATGAGGCCTTTGCCGGCTGCGAACTGGCGCCGGAAGTGCACCTGGTGCTGATAAAGCTGTGCGAGCGCGACCTGCGCGCGCCGGTGGGCCGCATCTACGAGAAGCTGGACGAGCAGCTGGCCGCCGCTGGCGTGATGTCGCAGATGGGGGCGCCGCGGCGTCCATTGTCGGCCGCGCCCGACCCGCGCATGGCGCCCGGGTCGGACGATCTGGTCGAGCCGCGCCACGCGGCGGGCTTCGAATCCGAATTCACCGATGATGAACAGGCCGCGCCGGCCTGGGCACAGCGCTTCGCTGCGCGCTGGTCCGAGCGCCGTGGCCACATGCAGCAGCACCTCGGGAGCGAGGATGCCGGCAACGGCGAGGCGTATGCCGGCCAGCAGGGAATGCTGCTGGAGGCCCTGCATGAGCTGCTGCAGCAGACCCGTCACGTTCGCGAGGACGCCACCTCGGCAGCGCAGGTCGCGGTTGGCCAGCACCGCCCGTTGAGCCAGCGCGAGATGATGTCGGTGCTGTCGCTGCTGCAGGCCACGCCCAGCGCCACCCTGCGTGCGGCCATCGGCGAGGACGGCGAATCACTGGCGCAGCGGCTGAAGAGTGAAGTGCTGTCCAGCGCCACGCGTCTCGGCGTCGATCCTGGCCAGACCCGGCTGGACCCGCAGGACGAAGATGCGATCGATCTGGTCGGCATGCTGTTCGACGTGATGCTGGACGAACGCGAACTGGAAGGTCGCTCGCGCGAGCTGATCGGCCGCCTGGTGGTGCCCTTCGTCAAGGTGGCGATGCTCGACCGCCGCATGTTCGTGCAGAAGACCCACCCGGCCCGCAAGCTGCTCAACTCGCTGGCCGAAGCCTGCGAGGGGAATACCGGCGAAAGCCAGGCCGAGCGCATGCTGATGGCCAAGGTCGAGGAAATCATCGAGCGCCTGGTGGCTGAGTTCAACGAGAACCTGGCGATCTTCCTGACCCTGGAAGAAGAATTCCGCGAGTTCCTCGTGCAGCACCGCCGCCGCGTGGAAATCGCCGAGCGCCGCGCCGCCGAAACGCAGCGCGGCCAGGAGAAGCTGGAAATGGCCCGCAGCCGGGCGGGTGCCGAACTGGATCGCCGCATCGGCGATGCCACCCTGCCGCCGGCCATCGCTGAGTTCCTGCGCCAGCCATGGCAGCACCACCTGACCCTGGCGCTGCTGCGCGAGGGCGAGGAGGGCGCGTCGGTGGCCGAGGCACTGAGCCTGGCTGACGGCCTGCTGGAGGAAGTGGCCGAGGCCCGCCGCCAGATCGTCGGCAAGCCGTGGCTGCAGGCCTGGCAGCCGGTGCTGGCCAAGGTATTTGCCAGTGTCGGCGTGCACGGCGATGCCGCCACCGGTGCCATCGACGCCCTGCACGACACCTTGCAGGGCATTGCGGAATCGCGACCGGAACTGCAGCGCGCGCTGCCGGAGCTGCCGCAGGTTGCCTTGCCGGCGCCGCCGGTGGCTGAGTCGCCAGCGGTGGAGCTCGGCGGGCAGATCGACGCCGACGATTTCGACAACGCCGACGCCGACCGCTTCCGACGCATGGAAATCGGCAACTGGCTGGACTTCGTCGACAAGGACGGCAAGGTGCAGGCCGGCAAGCTGTCCTGGGTCAGCCCGATTTCCTCGCGCCTGCTGTTCGTCAACCGCCGCGGCGTGCGCTTCTGCGTGGCTTCGCCGGAAGAACTGGCGGTGATGGTGCGGCTGGGCCGCCTGCGCGCCCACGTCGACGATGGCGCCTTCGACAGCGCGATGCAGGGTGTGATCGATCGGCTGGACCCGGGCAGCGCAACACTGCACTGAGCCGTGGCCGCCTGCTAGGATCGGGAAAACTCACCGATCAGCGGGGACCTGCATGGCCGTGGCGTTGCTGGGGATCAAGGAGACCGCGCCGGGCGAACGGCGCGTGGCGTTGACGCCGGAAACCGCGCGCAAGCTCGGTGCCTTGGGCATCACTGTCTGGTATGAGGCCGGCGCCGGTCTGGCGGCGGGATTTACCGATGCTGCCTATGACGACGCCGGTGCACGTGTGTTCGATGTAGGTCGCTGGGCCGAGATCGATATCCTGCTGTGCGTGCAGGCACCGCCGGTGGCGGTGCTGGAGCAGCTCAAGCCCACTGCCAGCGTGGTCGGCCTGCTGACCCCGGCCAGCGATCCGGCGCTTGCGGCATTGGCCGCTGGCGACCGCCTGCACCTGTTCCCACTGCAGCAGCTGCCGCGCACCACCCGCGCGCAGGCGATGGATGTACTCAGCTCGCAGGCCGGCATGGCCGGTTACAAGGCGGCACTGATCGCGGCCGAGCGTGCGCCGCGTTTCTTCCCGATGCTGACCACCGCCGCCGGTACCGTGCGCCCGGCCAAGGTGCTGGTGATCGGTGCCGGTGTGGCCGGTCTGCAGGCCATCGCCACCGCACGTCGTCTCGGTGCACAGGTGGAAGGTTTCGACGTGCGCCCGGAAACCCGCGAGCAGATCCAGTCGCTGGGCGCGCGCTTCCTTGATCTTGGTGTGAGTGCAGCCGGTGAAGGCGGCTATGCGCGTGCGTTGACCGATGAGGAACGCGCCGAGCAGCAGCGCCGGCTGGCCGACCACCTGCGCAGCGTGGATGTGGTGATCTGCACGGCAGCGGTACCGGGGCGACCGGCGCCGACGATCGTGACTGCCGCGATGGTGGAAGGCATGGCCACCGGCAGCGTCATTGTCGATCTGGCGGCAGAGAGCGGCGGCAACTGCGCACTGACCCAGCCGGGGCAGTGCATCGAACATCAGGGCGTGACCATCGATGGCCCGCTGGGCCTGGCCAGCCGCGGCGCGACCCAGGCCAGCGAGATGTACGCGCGCAACCTGCTCAACTTCGTCGCCTTGTTCGTGCGCGAAGGGGAGCTCAGTTTCGACTGGGACGACGAGTTGCTGGCGAAGACACGCTGGCAGGCGTGAGTGACATGGGGTCAGATCCCTTTGCCGAAGGCAAAGGGATCTGACCCCGTTCGCCGGGGCGTTACCGCGGCTTCGCCGGCGGCGGGTTGTCGCGCACCCAGTCCTTGCGTTGTTCCGGCGTCATCTGCGACCAGCGCTCGCGCAGGGCGTCGCGCTGTTCCGCCGGCATGTTCCGCATCTGACCGAACAGGGCCCGGGCCTGCTCACGCTGTTCCGGGTTCATGTGCTCGAAGCGGCGCAGGCCACGGCGGGTCTTGTCGCGCTCCTCCGGGCTCATCGATTGCCAGCGCTGGCCATGCGAAAGCATGCGCTGGCGCTGGCCGGCATCGGCGCTGTTCCAGCGGTCGCGCAGCGGCGCCAGCAGGGATTCGCGCTGCGCTTCGCTCAGGTGTTCCCACGCCGGCAGCGGTGCGGCCGGCGCAGGGCGTGCGGCAGGGGCGGGCGCGGCGCTCTGCGCCAGTGCCGGGAAGGCCGGCAGCAGCAACAGGGTCATCAGCAGGGGCAGGGTGTGCAGTCGGGACATGATTCACTCCATCGCCAGGTCGGTATCGCCCAGCCACAGGTACAGATCGGGATTTTCGTCGTAGAGCGCGCTGTTGTCTTCCGCCGAGGCAAGCACAGGTGCCGGCGCAGGGCCCGTCAGGGTGCCGTGGCCGGTGAACTGCAGGCCGATACCCAGTGCCACCACCAGTGAACAGGCACTGGCCAGCCACCAGCGCCAGCGCCCGCGATGGGCGGCCATGGCGCCATGGCGAGCCTGGCGCAGCCGGGCCAGCGTTGCCGGCGACAACGCCTGCAGCGACTGCGCGTGCAGGCTGCGCAGGGTGTCATCGGAAGGCAGGGAGCGGTTCACGGATGGGTCTCCAGATAATCCTGCAGCGCCTGGCGGGCGCGTGCCAGATGGGTTTTTACCGCGCCTTCGCTGCAGCCCATGGCGCGGGCGGTGGTGGCCCCGTCCAGGTCCTGCAGCACGCGCAGGGTGAAGGCCTCGCGCTGGCGGGCGGGCAGGCGGCGCAACGCGTCCACCAGCTGTTGGTACTGCTGGCGCTGTTCGTGCGCCTGTGCCGGGTTCGGGCCGGGGTCGGCCCAGTCGATCTCGCCGCCGTCGGCGTCCTGGTTGTCGCGCCAGAACGGCAGTCGGAAGCGGCGCCGGCGCTGCACGTCGATCACGCGCCGGCGCAGAATGCTCCAGAACAGCGGGGCCCATTCGGCAGCCGGCTTGTCGGCGTAGTCCAGCATGCGCAGCAGCGCGTCCTGCACCGCGTCCATGGCGTCTTCGCGCTGGCGCAGGCCGGCCTCGGCGAAGCGGAACGCGCGCGGGCCAACACTGGCCAGGAACGCCTCCAGCGACGCCGGCAGGGCATCGGTCTCGGCGCTCGGGGGGACGGGGCTGCTCACCAGCACAGGGTACGGTTCCTCGCTCGGGGTCACCATCGACAACGCGTGAGCGCGGCTTCGGTTGACGCCGGGCGCGCACCGGGTTCAGCCCATGGTTATGATGGGACGACGAAGACAGAGCAGGAGCGTTGCCGGTGAGTGACGGGTTCGTAGCGCTGTACATCTTCATGCTGGCAGCCATCGCCGGCCACGTGATCATTTCGCGGGTGCCGGTGATCCTGCATACCCCGCTGATGTCGGGCTCCAACTTCATCCACGGCATCGTGCTGATCGGTGCGATGGTGGTGCTGGGGCACGCGCAGACACCGCTGGAGAAAGCCCTGGGCTTCCTCGCCGTGGTGCTTGGTGCCGGCAACGCCGCCGGTGGCTACGTGGTCACCGCGCGCATGCTGGAAATGTTCAAGCCGAGCGCGCCCAAGGGCGGCAAGGACGAGCCGAAGGAGCCGCAGGCTTGAACATCAGCACCGTCGAACTGCTCGATTGGCTGGTCAAGGCCAGCTACCTCGTCGCCGCCACGCTGTTCCTGCTGGGCCTGCAGCGCATGGCCTCGCCGCTGACCGCGCGCAGCGGCATCCGCTGGGCCGGGCTGGGCATGCTGCTGGCCACGGTGGCGACTTTCTTCCTGCCCGAACTGCATAACGTGCCGCTGATCCTGGTGGCGCTGCTGCTTGGCGCGGGCCTGGCCTGGTGGTCGGCCGGCAAGGTTGCCATCACCGACATGCCGCAGATGGTGGCGCTGTACAACGGCATGGGCGGCGGCTCGGCCGCGGCCATCGGTGCAGTGGAACTGCTGCGCTACGCCTTCCTCGCCAACCGTGATACCAGCCACTGGAGCGCACAGGCGCTGGCCGACCTCGCTGCCCGCCAACCCTCGGGCATGGTGCTGCTGCTGGCGGTGGTCGGCGCGGCCATCGGTGCGGTGTCGCTGTCCGGCTCGGTGATTGCCTGGGCCAAGCTCGATGGCCGCCTGGACAAGCGGGTGACCTGGCCGGGCCAGCAGGTGATGAACCTGCTGGTGGCACTGGCGGTGGTGGTGCTGGCGATCATCGCGGCCAGCACGCTCAACACCTGGGCGATCGTCGCGTTCTTCGTGCTGGCACTGGCACTGGGCGTGCTGATGACGCTGCCGATCGGTGGCGCCGACATGCCGGTGGTGATCTCGCTGTACAACGCGTTCACCGGCCTGGCGGTGTCGTTCGAAGGCTATGTGCTGGGCAACGAGGCGCTGATCATCGCCGGCATGATGGTCGGCGCGGCGGGCATCCTGCTGACCCGGCTGATGGCCAAGGCGATGAACAGGCCGATCCGCAACGTGTTGTTCTCCAACTTCGGCGGCGGCGCCGGCGGCGAAGCGCAGGCGATCACTGGCGCGCAGAAGCCGATTGAAGCGTCGGACGTCGCGGCGATGATGGCCTACGCCGAACGCGTGGTGATCGTGCCCGGTTATGGCATGGCGGTGGCGCAGGCCCAGCACAAGATCTGGGAGCTGGCGCAGCGGTTGGGCCAGCGCGGGGTGAAGGTGAAGTTCGCGATCCACCCGGTGGCTGGGCGCATGCCTGGGCACATGAACGTGCTGCTGGCCGAAGCGGGTGTGCCCTACGACCTGATCGCCGACATGGACGACATCAACCCGGAATTTGCCAACACCGATGTGGTGCTGGTGATCGGGGGCAACGACGTGGTCAATCCGGTGGCACGTACCGACCCGGCCAGCCCGATCTACGGCATGCCGGTGCTGGATGTGGTCAACGCGCGCAACGTGGTGGTTATCAAGCGCGGCAAGGGCACCGGTTTTGCCGGCATCGAGAATGCGCTGTTCTACGCCGACAACACCCGCATGCTGTACGGCGATGGTGCGGAAGCGGCGGCCTCGCTGGTGAGCGAACTGAAGGCGCTCGACGGCGGGCATTGAGCGGCGGCTGCATCGGGTAGGTGCGGACCTTGGTCCGCACGTTTCTGCCGGCCAACGGCCGGCACTACCGAATCCACGCGTGGTGGTTGCATCGGGTAGGTGCGGACCTTGGTCCGCACGCTTCTACCGGCCAGCGGCCGGCACTACCTGCCGGTGGGTCAGCGCGCCAGCCAGGCGCCCACGGCCAGGCCCAGGGCCAGCCACAGCCATTCCATCGCGCCATTGGCGAGGGTGATCAGGGTCCAGGCCAGGTGCGGGCCCATCCGCAGCGTGGCATCCCACAGGTCCAGCCCGATCGAGCCGCCCATCCACGCGCTGGCGATGGCCCAGTTGGCCACGGCCGCCACCAGCACGGTGCCCAGCACGACCAGGGCGATGCGCAGCCGGCCCGGGCCCAGCGTGCCCATGCGCAGCATGAACACCAGTTCCAGGGCGGTCAGTACCGCCATCCAGCCGACCTGCCGGCCGGTCATCAGCGCCAGCATCATCCAGGCGAGGGGAGCAACAAGCAGACCCAGCAACAGCATGATGGGCCAGAGCCAGGTCACGGTCCTGGCACGCGCGGCATTGGAGGACATCGAAGCTCCCTGAAGATCACCCACAGGATACTGTGGTTTGCCGCAGTGCACCGGCGGCGGCAGGGCGGCTGGGCTAGAATGCCGTCTTGCGTGGCCTTGGCCACGGCCCCATATCGGTCCCCATGTATTCCCGTAGCAGCGAACCTGTCCACTTCGAACGCGATTGCGAGGCCGTGATGGTCCCGCAGGGCGACACCGTGACCCTGCCCGCCGGCAGCTATGGGTACATCACCCAGGCGCTGGGCGGCAGTTATTCGGTGTTCGTCGAGGGCAACCTGTTCCGCATCGCCGGCAAGGACGGCGACGCCATCGGCAAGGAGGCACCGGCACCGCTCGAGCTGCCGGCTGACGCCACCGATGAACAGGTGGAACAGCTGGTGTGGCAGCAGCTGCGCACCTGCTTTGATCCGGAAATTCCGGTGAACATCGTCGAACTGGGCCTGGTCTACGAGGTCGAGATCAAGCACCTGGACGAAGGCAAGCGCGAGATCGACGTGAAGATGACCCTGACCGCACCGGGCTGCGGCATGGGCGAGATCCTGGTCGACGACGTGCGCAGCAAGCTCGAAATGATCCCGACGGTGGCCGAGGCCGACGTCGACCTGGTGTTCGACCCGCCGTGGAACCAGCACATGATGTCCGAGGCGGCCCGGCTCGAGACCGGCATGCTTTGACCCACGGCCCGCAGTGACGCGGGCCGGGCATTACCCGCAACCAGAACAGGAAATCTCCGGTGTCCCAGTCCATTCCCAGCTTCGCCGTCACCCGTTCGGACCACCCGCGCAGCGCTGAAGAGCGCGCCCAGATCCTGGAGAAGCCGGGTTTCGGCCTGCACTTCACCGACCACATGGTGGAAGTGCGCTGGGACAAGGACACCGGCTGGCACAACGCCAACGTGCGCGCCTATGGCCCGCTGCAGCTGGACCCGGCCGCGGCCGTGCTGCACTACGGCCAGGAAATCTTCGAGGGCATCAAGGCCTACCGCCATGCCGACGGTTCGATCTGGACCTTCCGCCCGGATGCCAACGGCCGTCGCCTGCAGCGTTCGGCGCAGCGCCTGGCGCTGCCGGAACTGCCGGTGGAGATCTTCGTCGAATCGCTGAAGCAGCTGATCGCCGTCGACAGCGCCTGGGTGCCGTCGGCCGATGAGTCGAGCCTGTACTTCCGTCCGTTCATGATCGGCGACGAAGCCTTCCTCGGCGTGCGCGGCGCGCACAAGGCCGGCTACTACGTGATCGCCAGCCCGGCCGGCCCGTACTTCGCCAAGGGTGTCGCCCCGGTGTCGATCTGGCTGTCGACCGAGTACGCGCGTGCGGCCAAGGGTGGCACCGGTGCCGCCAAGTGCGGTGGCAACTACGCGGCTTCGCTGCTGCCGCAGCAGAAGGCGCAGGCACAGGGCTGCTCGCAGGTGCTGTTCCTCGACCCGGTCGAGGGCAAGTACCTGGAAGAACTGGGTGGCATGAACGTGTTCCTGGTCTACAAGGACGGCACGCTGGTTACCCCGCAGCTGTCGGGCAGCATCCTCGAAGGCATCACCCGCGAGAGCATCCTGCAGCTGGCCCGCGACCGCGGCATGAAGGTCGAAGAGCGCAAGGTCAGCATCGACGAGTGGAAGGACGGCGTTGCCTCCGGCGAGATCGCCGAAGTGTTCGCCTGCGGCACCGCGGCGGTGGTCACCCCGATCGGCCAGCTGAAGGGCGAAGGCTTCTCGGTGGGCGACATCAACGCACCGGCCGGCGAAGTGACCATGTCGCTGCGCAAGGAACTGACCGACATCCAGTACGGCCGCCTGCCGGACCGCCACAACTGGCTGGTCAAGCTGGGCTGATCGCCCGCGTTGAACCGGTAGCGCCGGGCCATGCGCCGGCGGCGCTTCTTGAAAGCCCGTCCCAGTGACGGGCTTTCTGCGTTGTGGGCCCGCCCGTCGACCGCAGCAGGCGGGCGCTTGACGCAAATAGGTTTGCATTGCAAACTAAATTCAAGCGACCCCGATGGAGCGTGTCATGCAGCAGCCGTCCGTCATTGATCCTTCCTCGCGCCTGCAGGCGCTGACCCGTGAATATTCGCGGTACTCGCGAAGTGCCGGGGGCCTGTCGGCGATGGCAGGCGGCATTGCCTGCCTGGCCTCGTTCCTTGCCGGCGCGCTGCTGCCGACCACCCTGGCGCTGCGCATCGTGCTGATTGCCGTGCCGGTGCTGTGGATCGTCGGCAAGCAATGGCTGGCACGCCGTTACTACCAGCGGCTGGGCCAGGTCGAGGAGCAGGTCACGCCGGCCGAGCGCAATTTCCAGCGCTTCTTCATTGCCTTCACCGCGCTGGTAAGCGTGCTGGTGATCGGCAGCGTGCTGACCCGGCTGGCGCCGATGGGTGAGCTGCCCTGGGACCTGCGCGCCATTGGTTACCTGGCCGTGGTGGCGCTGCTGCCCTGGGTGGTGTGGCGCTGGCTGCGTACGCCGCTGGAGTTCATCGTGGGCGTGTTCCTGTTGTGCCAGGCCGCGCTGGCTTTCACCGGGCAGGCGTATGGCTTCGCCCTGAGCACGGCCGTGTTTCCGCTGGCATCCGTCGCACTGATCGTGGTCGGCTGGCGTGACCACCAGCGCTTCCAGCGGCTGCAGGTGGAGATGCGCGCGTTCATGGCGGCGCGGACGAACGTCGGATGACCCAGCTGCCTGATTCCAGAGCGCTGCTCCAGCTCGACCGCTTGATCCACGAGCCGGCACGCCTGCTGATCCTGTCGATCCTGGCAGGTGCCGAATCCGCCGAGTTCGGTTTTGTCGAACATCTCAGCGGGTTGAGCAAGGGCAACCTGTCCAGCCATCTGAGCAAGCTGGAGGCTGCTGGACTGGTCGCCATCGACAAGTCGTTCCGCGGCAAGCGCCCGCTGACCACCCTGCAGTTGACGCCGATGGGCCGCACTGCCCTGGCCGAGTACCGCACGCAGCTGGCGGCGATCGTTGCCGGCATTCCCGATCCGGATCGAAAGGACGCCTGACATGACATTGCTCCCGCGCCTGTTTGCAGTTCTGGTTGTTTCCTTCTCTGCCCTCATCGGCGCGGCTGCGGCTGCAGATCCGCGCCAACAGGGAGCTGCGCTGACCACGCAGTTCTACGAAGGGCACATCGACGCACTGTGGGAACGGATGACGCCGCAGATGCAGGCGGGGCTGCAGTCCCCGCAGAACCTGGTGGCGCTGCGCGAGCAGGTGCTGGCGGGCTGGGGCGCAGAAACCGAGCTGGTCAGTGAGAAGGTCGAGAAGGTTGATGGATTCGACACCTATCTGCGGCAGGCGCGCTTCGCCAGGAGCCCGGACCTGATCCAGGTGCTGTGGGCCATCGATGCCGACGGGCGGATTGGCGGCTTCTACATCCGCCCGCTACAGACCACGCCGCCGCAGGCCGCAGCGAGCGGGTTCCTCGACTACCAGACCCGCACACGGCTGCAACTGCCGTTCGACGATGAGTACTTCGTGTTCTGGGGCGGGCGCAGTGTCGAACAGAACTACCATGCGGCCCATGCCGGCCAGCGCTTCGCGCTGGATCTGCTGGTGGTCCGCGATGGCCGGTCGCACCGTGGCGATGGCCTGCGCAACGATGATTACTACTGCTTCGGTCGCCCGATCCTCGCGCCCGCCGACGGCACGGTGGTGGAGGTGATCGAGGGTGTCGCCGACAACGTGCCGGGCCAGATGAATGCCGCCCAGCTCACCGGCAACCGCGTCATCCTCGACCACGGCAACGAGGAATACTCGGTGCTGGCGCACCTGCGCCAGGGCAGTGTGCGTGTGGCGCAGGGACAGGCTGTCCGCAGCGGCGCGCACCTCGGTGACTGTGGCAACAGCGGCAACTCCTCCGAGCCGCACCTGCACTACCAGCTGCAGGCCGGGCCTGTGTTCGGTGTCGGCGAAGCGCTCCCGGCACAGTTCTCCGGTTATGTGGCCGATGACCAGCCGGTTGCACGCGGCGAGCCGGTCAAAGGTCAGCGGATCCGGCCGGCGCGCCTCCCGCAGGCAAAGTAGTCAGCGCGTCCGACGCGATGGGCAGGCACGCCGCGGGCACGCTGCGCCGTCGTTGGTGTCAGCAGTGGACGCCGATGTCGGCAAAGTCATCGCAGGACACGTGATGACCCAGTCAGGTGCGTGCAGGGCAGGAGAAAGTTCCTTCACCTTCACAAACCCTCGACCCGAAAAGTCTCAGAACGAACATTTCATCTTGCTGAAAAGACGCTGAAAATCTTGTGGTGTCCGGTTTTGGTCATTAGCGTCATCTGCACGGCGGATCGTTAGGGGGATCCGCTGGCTCGCCGGACTTCGAACCTCGCCAACGCAAGCCAGCCCAGGGTTCGGGCCGGTGCTTCTGCCGATTCCGGCATTCACACCACAAGAAAGGGAAATACGATGTCCCAGGTAACGCAACCGCGTGTGCGTCGAGTGTGGGTGGTCCTTGGTGCGTCCGTTCTGTCATCGCTGCTGCTGGCCACGCCTGCGCTGGCCGGTGATGTCCAGCTCAGCGGCCTGCAGTCCGCACAGACCCACCAGCGTTTCATCGTGAAGTACCGCGACGGCAGCGCGCCGGTGGCCAACACCACCGCACTGGCCTCTTCGCTGAAGAGTGCCGCCGCCGGCCTGGCCAGCAGCCAGGGCCGCGCGCTGGGCCTGCAGCAGGTCCGCAAGCTGGCCGTCGGCCCGACCCTGGTCAAGACCGATCGTCCGCTCGACCAGGCCGAATCCGAGCAGCTGATGCGCAAGCTGGCCGCCGACCCGAACGTGGAATACGTTGAAGTCGACCAGATCATGCGTGCCACCCTGACCCCGAACGACACCCGCTTCAGCGAGCAATGGGGCTTCGGCACCTCCAATGCCGGCATCAACATCCGGCCGGCCTGGGACAAGGCCACCGGCACCGGTGTGGTCGTGGCGGTGATCGACACCGGCATCACCAACCACGCCGACCTCAATGCCAACATCCTGCCGGGCTACGACTTCATCAGTGATGCGGCGATGGCGCGCGACGGCAACGGCCGCGACAACAACCCGAACGATGAGGGCGACTGGTACGGCGACAACGAGTGCCAGGCGGGCTACCCGGGTTCGAACTCCAGCTGGCACGGTACCCACGTGGCCGGCACGGTAGCGGCGGTGACCAACAACAGCACCGGCGTGGCAGGTACTGCGTTCAACGCCAAGGTCGTGCCGGTGCGCGTGCTCGGCAAGTGCGGCGGTTACACCTCCGACATTGCCGACGCGATCGTGTGGGCGTCCGGCGGCAGCGTCAGCGGCGTGCCGGCCAATGCCAATCCGGCCGAGGTCATCAACCTCTCGCTGGGCGGCGGCGGCAGCTGCTCGACCACCTACCAGAACGCGATCAATGGCGCTGTCGGGCGTGGCACCACCGTGGTGGTCGCCGCCGGCAACAGCAACACCAACGTGTCCTCGTCGGTGCCGGCCAACTGCCCGAACGTGATCGCAGTGGCGGCCACCACCTCGGCCGGTGCGCGTGCCAGCTTCTCCAACTATGGCAACGGAATCGACATCTCGGCACCGGGCCAGGGCATCCTGTCCACCCTCAACAGCGGCACCACCACCCCGGGCAGTGCCAGCTACGCTTCGTACAACGGCACCTCGATGGCGGCACCGCACGTGGCCGGCGTGGTCGCGCTGATGCAGTCCGTAGCCCCGAGCCCGCTGAGCCCGGCGCAGGTGGAGAGCATCATCAAGAGCACTGCACGTCCGCTGCCGGGCGCCTGCTCGGGCGGCTGCGGCGCCGGCATCATCGACGCCGACGCGGCCGTGGCTGCGGCGATCAACGGTGGCGGCCCGAACCCGGGTGGCAACGTCCTGCAGAACAACGTTCCGGTCACCGGCCTCGGCGCTGCCAGCGGCGCTTCGCTGAGTTACACCGTGAACGTTCCGGCCGGCAGCACCCAGCTGCGCGTGGCGATCAGTGGCGGCAGCGGTGACGCCGACCTGTACGTGCGCCAGGGCAGTGCCCCGACCGATACCGCCTACACCTGCCGCCCGTACCTGAGCGGCAACAGCGAGACCTGCACCATCAACAGTCCGGCTGCCGGCACGTGGTATGTGCGGGTGAAGGCCTACAGCACCTTCTCGGGCCTGACTCTCAACGCCCAGTACTGAGCCCAAGCCCCTCTCCATGGGCACGCCCCGGCTCCGGCCGGGGCGTTTTTGCATGGGGACGCGCGGTGATACGAGCCGCCGCGTCGTGGTAGGTGCCGACCTTGGTCGGCACGCTGTTCCTCAGACCGATTCGAAGCGGTTCGCGGCCACGTTCTTGCGCACGTGCTGCGGGTCGAAAATCCGCCCGTTCATCGCGATGTACACGCCGCTCGGCAGCGACTGCACCGCACCGATCGCGCAGCCGATGTTGAACTCCGCATCCGAGCCGCGGAAACGCGCCGGGCTCAGCGCGCCGGTCATCACGATGGTCTTGTCCGCGATCGTCGCCAGCACCTGGCCGGTCTGCACCATCGAATCGGTGCCGTGGGTCACCAGCACGTGGCGGGTCGGCTGCGCGGCGATGGTGGCGCGGATCAGTTCGCGGTCCTCATCGTTGATGTGCAGCGAATCCTTGCGCAGGATCGGAATCACGTTGAAGCGGAACGTCACGCCCAGCTCGCGCAGGATCATGCCGATCTGGGGGTCGCCGATCTGGTAGTCCGACTTGTCGTCGAAGTAGATCTTGTCGATCGTGCCACCGGTGGTGACGACCAGGAGCTCTTCCATCATGTGCATGCGCGAAACCAGGACAGGTACAGCGGCGCGGGGCCAGGAACACAGATGATACGGCCCGGCGGCCGCAGCGTCAGCGTCGCTTGCCGAAGCGGGCGCGCAGCCCCGGCAGGCTGGCGCTGAAGATCACCAGCAGGGCCAGCGCGATCTCGATCAGCGCCAGCCAGCGTGTTTCCGGGTGGCTCCAGGCACTCATCACCCCGTGGCTGAACCAGCCCAGGGCCAGCACCGAGGCCCAGAAACCAGCCTTGCGCCAGCCCAGTCGCAGGGCAACGGCCAACGCCAGCGGCGGCGCGGTGAACACCAGCTGGGTGGCCAGCCAGTGCTTGTCATTGATGAACCAGCCGGCGAACAGCGCCGCCAGCCCCATCAGGGCCAGCAGCAGGACCGTGCGCGGCGCCGCGCTCATCGGGCCAACCGCTGTGCGATGTCGGCCACCCGGCGGCCCAGCGCGCGCGCCAGCACGGCTTCATCGTCGGTCGGCTGCGGGTCGTCGGCTGCACCGGCCACATGGCTGGCGCCATACGGCGTGCCGCCACTGGTGGTGTGGCTCAGCGCCGGCTCGGTGAACGGGATGCCGACGATCACGCAGCCATGGTGCAGCAGCGGCACCTGCATCGACAGCAGGGTCGATTCCTGGCCGCCATGCATCGAGGCGGTGGAGGTGAACACGCCGGCCGGCTTGCCGGAGAGGGTGCCGTTGACCCATTCGGCGCCCAGCCCGTCCAGGAAGTGCTTGACCGGCGCCGCCATGTTGCCGAAGCGGGTCGGGCTGCCGAGCAGCAGGCCCTGGCATTCGACCAGGTCCTGCACGCTCACGTAGGGGGCACCATCGTCGGGGACCGGAGGTTGTGCGGTCTGGGTCACGGCGGCCACCGGCGGCACTGTGCGCAGGCGCGCGGTCATGCCCGGCACTTCGCCGATGCCCCGCGCGATCTGGCGCGCCAGCCGTGCCACTGAACCGCCCCGGCTGTAGTACAGCACCAGAATCTCGCCCATCGTGACCGCTTCTCCTCGTCGTGTGGCCACCAGTATGGCTATCCTGCGAACATTCCGCATCGGGTACCCTTTCGCCGATGGAACCTTTGGATACGCTCAACCTGTGGATGGAGCGCGCGCGGGATCGCGCACGCGCCATCAGCTTCGGCCGCTTCCTGTGGCATCGCTTCCTCGACGACCGCCTGTTCCAGGCAGCGGCGGCGCTCGCGTACACCACGGTGTTCGCGCTGGTGCCGCTGGCCATCGTGGTGTTCGGCGTGCTCTCGGCCTTCCCTGTCTTCGACCGCTGGAGCGACCAGCTCAGCGATTACGTCTTCTCCAACTTCGTGCCCAACGCCGCGCGTGCGGCCGAAGGCTACCTGCGGCAGTTCTCGGCCAGTGCCGGCCAGCTCACCGCCGCCGGCTTCATCGCACTGGTGGTCTCGTTGCTGATCACCCTCAACAGCGTTGAAGAGACCTTCAATCAGATCTGGCGGGTCGGCTCGACCCGGCCCAAGCTGACCCGCTTCCTGGTCTACTGGACCGTGCTGACCCTGGGCGCAATGCTCGCTGCCGCTTCGCTGGCGGTGTCGGCGCGGGTGTTCGCGATGCCACTGTTCGGCACCCAGGAGGGCCGCTGGCTGGCCGAGTTCGCGCTGCGGCTGGCGCCGATCCTGATCGAGTTCGTCTGTATAACGCTGATGTTCCGGGTGGTGCCGCACCACACCGTGAAATGGCGGCACGCGGTGCCCGGCGCGATTCTCGCGGCGGTCATCCTGGAACTGGTGAAGTGGGGCATCGGCGCCTACCTGGGCAGCTTCCAGTCCTACCAGAAGCTCTACGGCACGGTCGCCTTCGTGCCGATCCTGCTGCTGTGGATCTACCTGTGCTGGGTGGCGGTGCTGCTGGGCGCGTCGCTGTCCTCGTCGATGGCCGCCTTCCGCTACCAGCCGGTGGAACTGCGCCTGCCGCAGGGCTACGAGTTCTATGGCCTGCTGCGCCTGCTCGGCCGCTTCCACCATGCCCGAGCCAAGGGCAAGGGGCTGGCCGATGATGAAATCCTGCGGCTGGAGCCGATGCTGACCGATTCGCTGCTGCAGGACCTGGCCTGCAACCTGCAGGAGATCGGCCTGCTGCGCCGCGATGAACGTGGCGAATGGCTGCTCTCGCGCGACCTGGACCAGGTGAGCCTGGCCGATCTGTACGAATGTACCCAGCTGCGCATTCCGGTAGCCGAGCAGCATCTGCCATACCGCGACGACACACTGGGCCGTGCTGCGCTGGCGGCACTGGACGATCTGCGGCTGCCCCTGCGCGAACGCCTCAAGCGCAAGGTCAGCGATATCTACACCGATTCCGGAGACATGCCATGACCCGCAAGACCCCGTTGCTGCTGCTTCCGCTGGCCCTGCTGCTGGCGCTGTCGGCCTGCAAACCGGCCCAGGAGCCGACCCCCGCCAGCAGCCAGCCGCCAGCACAGGCACCGACGCCGACCACACCGGCACCGGTCGAAGAGACCCCGGCCGAGCGCACCACTGCCGAGTTCCCGACGCTGAGGATGAAGGCGGTGGATGGCAGCGACTACGACCTGGCCGCGCACCGCGGCAAGTGGGTGATCGTGAATTTCTGGGCGACCTGGTGTGCCCCGTGCCGCAAGGAGATGCCGGAGCTGTCGGCGCTGCATGCGATGCGCAGCAACATCGAGGTGGTTGGCCTAGCCTATGAGGATATCGAGGTGCCGGAGATGCAGTCGTTCCTGACCAAGCATCCGGTGACCTATCCGATCGTGATCGTGGACCCGTTCGATCCGCCGGCGGACTTCGCCACGCCGCGTGGCCTGCCGTTGACGCATCTGCTGGATCCGCAGGGCAAGCTGGCGCACACCTTCCTTGGCCCGGTGACGGCCGCCGACATCGAAAAGCAGATCGCCAGCGCAAAGTAGTGGGTTGGTCGGCAGGGCCTGCGGCCCTGCACCCGTGGAGGCCAGAGCAACAGCAACGGCAACAGCCGAAGCAAAGGCGGGTCTCCTGAGGGATGGCGGGGTGGGGCCGGTTGCGGGGGCCGCTGCAAGTCCCCCTCCGGGGCCCGGCCCAGCCGCTGGCGGCTGTGCGTTCGGGCGCTTGCGAAGCCGTGCTTCGCAAGCAAAGCGCCCTCACCCATGTAAGCTCGGTCGCCGCTTGCTCGTGTGCGCAGTCCTGCGCACACGGCAAGACCGGGGTTGGGCGTCCTGCCCAACCCGCCCGAGGCATGCCTCGGGCCCATGCGGCTCACGCCCCCGCAACCGGACCCACCCCGCCTTCGGCAGATCTCCGCGATCTGCAGTAGATCCACGCCATGCGTGGATGAATCTCCATCGGAATCGAATATTTCGAATGGGAATCGAAAAGCATCCACGCATGGCGTGGATCTA